>PBWO01000022.1 GCA_002727275.1 Methanobacteriota archaeon | reverse complement strand
TGATGCTTCCTGGAATCTCTGCCACATTCAGTCCGATAGACATTGAGTCCTATGACCTTGAGTCGCCCGAGCTTGAAGCAAATGATATCCTGATGGAGGAGTTCTCTGCCGCGGGTGGAATTGAGGCATTCGGAATATATCTGAGAGATCCGAGTTATTTCGGTCAGCCCGAATCTGATGTCTCTATGATCGCCGACTACACCGGCAAAGGTGCCGGTGTGGAAAATCCCCAAGGAGGAATACTCAACCTCTCAGTACTGAGAGAGATTGACTCCAAGGCACAGCATCTCCGAGAGCACGAAGTATCGCAGTTCTACCTGCCATTCGTCTCTCAGATTACTGGTGCGCCGGTAGTGGGAGTTTACGACTTGGCGACCGACTTCCGTTCTTTCATGTCGGGACAATCTTCGTTGACAAGTCCCAGGATAGATCCCGACACTCTACAGATGACCCCCCCTTCGACCAACTGGACCGATTGCGGCGACCTACAATGCCTCACCTTCGATCATGAGAACATCACTCAGGCCCACATCGATCTTGCAGCCCACAGGCTATCAAACCACAGTTCTGGAGCCTTCCTCAGACTGCTCTCGAATGATCGTGCATTCATTCCCGACCCGACGAGCGAAACGATTGGACCGTATAGTCACGAACTGCTCGAGGACGGCACGATAGTCGCTGATGAATGGGGTCCGGGAAGATGGTCGGCTTCCTCAGCATGGCTCCTCGTCAACTTTGAGCGCGAGAGAATCGAGGAGGCCGGATGGTCTTATTCATGGCTCGACTCAGAATCAGAGTTTGGATACTACTGGGAAGGAGTTACTCTCCACACAGATCCGATTCACAACTCGGTTGAGGAGTGTGGCGAGAGATTGTCTGAAGGGCACAAACCGTGTGCGATGGAATGGCTCTACCTCGCTCTCGAAGAGGACCTCAGGTCAACCGACGAGATGGTTGTCACATTGATGCTCGCCGAGGGTGTGAATGTTGAGATTAACCGAGAATTACTCTCAAGCATCTATCTGGTCGGAATCATGGCACTGGTTGTTACTTTACTGCTCTGGCTGAGCCTGAGGAGAGTCTCTGACGTGGCTATCGTTGCTGTTGGTCTGACTCTATCTTTGATGTGGATGCAGGGTTTCATCGGTTGGGCAATTATTCTGGGTCAGAAGATTGGCTTCGAAGTAATTTTCCGCTCTCAGTTCTCCAACCTGCTTCCAATCCTTGTACTGGCATTGGGGATAGACGACAGTCTGCACGCACTGCATCGGTACAAGGAGGAGAGAAGGAAAGGAGCTAGCCCCGAGGAGGCTTCCCATATCTCAGTCACCCGAGTCGGTCGAGCAATCATGCTGACTTCGACCACCACCATCGTGGCATTTCTCGCCAACCTCACTTCAGATATCGCTGCTTTGCGTTCATTCGGCATTGAGGCTGGGTTTGGTGTCCTTTCTGCTTTCATTCTCACTGGAATATGGGTTCCACTGGTCAGGCACGATGTAGATGAGTGGATGGGGTCTAAGGGCAGATTGGAGGACGAAAGAGACGGAATCATACACATGGTTCCCAAGGAGTGGTTAGCAAATCTAGCAACTACCTCTGCGAGGAGGGCCCCCCTCATCGCCGTCCTAACAGTTCTCATCACAGCCATGGCCGTTCCGATGATGTTGTCTCTCAAGGGCGACTTCCAAGTTGAGGACTTCATCGAGACTGAGTCCGACCTAGCCGCCGGAATTTATCTCGTCAATGATAGATTCAGTGATGAGGGTGAACCAGGATTCATCCTAGTCGAAGGCGATATGGCAGATCCGAAGGTGATTGCAGCCTTCGGTGCACTCAGACAAAACGTCAACTCGCGTGAGCCTGGCGAACCAGACCAGATTTCTCGGCTTCCAACCGGAGAGGTTGAGTTGATTGCTATCGACAGCGTTCTCTTATTGGCAAAGGCTGCCATGGCTTGGGAAATCCAGCCATTCGAGCAGGCCGGCTGGGAATCGAATTCCGAAGATGGAGGAGTGGGCTGTGACAAAGATATCCTCGGCCTACCTTCACTTGGAGATCGGGACTGCTTACTATTCCTGTATGGTTTCATGCTAACACGAGGCATTCCTGAGAGTGGCGGCTATCCCTCCATGCCACCTTCAATCGCTGCCGAGTACATCCAAGTTGCCGACGAGATTGATTATGATAGCCCATGGCTGACAACCTCGGGGGAACCTCCCTCATACATTCGCGCAGCAATCCGATTTGGAATCTCCAGCCCGGAGCAATTTGCACTTGTCGAACCCGCACTCAAGCAACTACAGGATGATATGGCGCCGTTACAGGAGCTAGCGCGCAACCCTCTCAGAGAGCGTGGAGACATAGACTCAGCAGACTCAGATTACCCGATAACATGGGCGATACCCAGTGGTGAGCCGGTAGTCAGATTCGTCGCAGCTGACTCTATGCAGGATGAGATGCAGGGGACCCTGCTCCTTGGAGTGGCATTCTGTACTCTGACGCTTTG
This sequence comes from Methanobacteriota archaeon, assembly GCA_002727275.1. Taxonomy (GTDB): domain Archaea; phylum Thermoplasmatota; class Poseidoniia; order Poseidoniales; family Thalassarchaeaceae; genus Thalassarchaeum. The sequence goes on along the minus strand of PBWO01000022.1, from coordinate 4,102 downwards.
GTGGGGTTTCAGAGAAGAGACCTCTGTAAGACAAAGATGGAGAAAAACAGTCTCCGATCCAAAAGCATCTGCTAGTAGGATAGGCGCGGTTGTGGCACTGACTGGAATTGCTGCATATTTATTCCTCGGCCCTACATACGGGGCAGCACTTGCCATACTTGCAATCATACTCTCTCTTCTCTGGGGGACTACTCCGTTCTACATCGCCACAGTCACTACGGGCCCAATACTAGTGGTCATCATTTGGCTTTACGCCATGGTATCTCTGGCTGGCTACGGGTTGAACATGGTCACCGTAGCAATCGCTGCGATGTCTTTGGGAGTGGGGATAGACTACGTCATCCACTTCATCGAGAGATATCGAGAAGAGCGTGAGGAAGGCTCAACTCCCGAAGTCTCAATCGCAGCAGTAGGGGGAGCATCCGGACTGGCTCTTTTCGGGTCTGCTATCTCGGACATGGCTGGATTCATGGTCATCAACCAGTCTAAGATGGGATTCTTCTCGACCTTCGGTTTATTCTGCGCCATAATGATTGGACTCTCATTATTGGCCAGCATGGTCCTGACTCCTGCGGTACTAGGTCTGTTGCATCGAAAATCGATAGTGCCAGAACACACTTGAGTTAGATTAATGCTAACCAGTTGAACGAGGACCCATTATGCCACTGCTGGAATGCAACATCGACGCAAGAGGAAAGGCGTATCGTCTCAGGCTTGGTTTCAGATTACTCATCATAGGGATCATTATCTCTGTAATTTTCTTCCTAGCCGGCGTGAAACTGGGCTTGGCTTGGCTGGCTCCCGCAGGAGCAATTGCAGGGGGGGCGTTCGCGATGTTTGAAGGAAGGACTGGTTGGTGCGTCGCTAGGGCGATGGGATTCAGGACCCCAATCTGAATACTGAAGCAATGTCCTATCCAGTATAGACTCCGATTGATTAGCGCTCATCTCCACATGCCGAGAGAATCTCTCAAACCGTCTTCGAGATTCTCATGGACGAACTTGTATCCCTCTTCGACCAGTCTATCAGGAAGGACACGTTGACTGTCTAGAGTCAGTTTCTCTCCCATCTCACCGAACAGGATCTTGATTACGAATCTAGGCAGAGGCATGAATGCCGGTCTCTTCAGGACTCTGCCGAGTAGCTTAGCGAATCTGCGCTGTCTCACAGGGTATGGAGCAGTTACGTTGTACACGCCCTTGGATGCCCCCTCCATAATCAGATGATTTATTGCGTAAATTTGGTCATCAAGACTAATCCATGACATCCATTGTTTGCCACCACCCATGGGCCCCCCCGCACCCATCTTGAACGGCAGCAGCATCCTGCCCAGAGCTCCTCCGGTGGCTGCTAGGACTATGCCTGTCCTGAGATAGACTGTCCTGACTCCTGCTTCCTCTGCCGCCGTAGCCGCATTCTCCCAATCCCTGCAAACATCAGGTAGGAAACCATCTCCGATTTTACTCGATTCGTTGAGTTCTTCATCCCCCCTATCTCCATACCAACCTATGGCGCTGGCTAGGATAAACGACTCCGGCTTCTCATCGAGAGATGCGATTGCTTCGGACAGTATTCGGGTGCTGTTGACCCTGCTATCCTTGATCATCTGCTTGCGCTTCTTGCTCCAGCGCCTGTCTCCGATAGGCTCACCACCTAGGTGGATGATTACATCGAAGCCGCTGAGTAGAGCCGAGTCCAAATCGTTGTTTTCTGGGTCCCAGCGTATCTCCTTTGCTCCCGACTTCAGAGTCCTTCGGACCAATCTCCAGACATCATGTCCTCCAGTGTCTAGGAACGCCACTAGTTGGGTACCAATCATTCCTGATGAGCCAGCGACCAGAATCTTCTTGCGAGGGATTTGCGAGAAATCGGAATGCCTCTCGAGATCTCTCTGCAGTCGCAGTTCTCTAGCTTTGAACATCCGTGAGAGGCGACTCTTGACAAGAATGCCTCCGAGGACATTATCGACGAGATTCCCGAGCGCTCCGAATGGGACTTGGTAAGTCACATCATCAACGACTTCCGTCTTTCCGTCGACCTCACTGAGGTTGTGGTCATGAGTCCAGTGCCAGAACGGTCCCTTAACCATCTTGTCTGCGAAGTGATGNGGCGGGTCGTAGGCAGTATGTTCGGCTACCCAAGTCATCTTTACGAAAGGGGCCCCNGGGGCNGGAAATCGAAACACTCGCTGNGAACCAACTTCCANNGACTCATCNGCGCGGACCTCCTCTGCAACTTCCCAAGGAGGCATAAGCCGNCGGAAAGAGCCNTCGTGCTCAAACCACTCAAAGGTAGACNCAACATCAGCATCNACTNTAGTCACGTGTTTGTACTTGTACAAATAATCACCAACGCCTTCGATTCTGTGGCGACCCAATCCATCTTTAGAGATGCCCATNGACAAATCTCCTACATAGATTGAGTTAAACCCGAATTCTNTAGGAGACGNCCATGGTNGACACCCGCCAGTACGATGCCATAATCATCGGCGCAGGNCCNGGTGGACTGACCTGTTCGATGCTTCTGGCTAAGGCNGGAGTCAAGGTTCTGATTCTTGAGAAGTCTGATGTTGTNGGGGGNCGAACCAGACTTGTNAGCAAGGACGGATTCACNTTCGANAGAGGNCCCACCTTTTTCCATTATCCTGANATNTCAGAGGAGATTTTCTCTGCTCTCGGCAAGGATGTACATNAGGAACTTGAACTCATCAGACTGGAGCCAAATTACAGGTTAATATTCGGACAGGGCGGNCAGATTGACGCAACNACTGACATGGAGNNCATGGCAACTCAGATTGAGAAATTGTCAGGACAGGGAGATGCAGAAGGATTCANNCGATACATGGAGGACAANCGGAGGAAGNTNAAACTCTCNAAGAAATGCCTCAACACNCCTTGGAAGGGCGCCTCTGATNTAATCAGTCGAAGGGCNTTGCGNGTGTCNAGAGTCCTGCGCCCNTGGAGAAGCGTCTCTTCAGACCTCTCAAAGTTGTTCAAGGACGACAGATTGCAATTGGCAACTTCNTTNCAAACCAAGTATCTAGGAATGAGTCCNTTCCATGCTCCCAGNCTATTCACCTTCCTAGCNTATCTCGAGTANGAGTATGGCGTTTTCCANCCCAAGGGAGGAGTTGGCNCNATCACTCCTAAGATGGCCNCAATCGCCGAGAATCTAGGAGCTGAAATTAGANTNTCCGAGCCCGTAGAAGAAGTNTTGTTNGAGGGNAAGAAGGCTGTTGGNGTAAGGACCGAGCAAGGAGTCTATTCGTCAGAAAAGATAGTCATGAACGTGGATTTCGCTACTGGTATGACNGGTTTAATTCCNAACAAATTGAGGAAGAGATGGTCTGACAANAANATTGCAAACAAAGAGTACTCCTGCTCGACTTTCATGCTCTATCTCGNTGTCGANCGCATCTACGAAACACCCCATCACCAGATTTACGCCTCAGCAGATTACGANGGTAATCTCAAGGATATCAGTGAACANAGAATTACTTGGAGTGACCCATCATTGTATGTCCAGAACGCNTGCGTTACTGACCCATCTATGGCCCCAGATGGCTGCTCTACTCTGTATGTTCTCGTNCCTGTCCCAAATGTNCATGATTCNCTTAACTGGGATTCTCAAAAGGAGNAATTCAGAGATGTCATAGTNTCGCAGATGGAGAAGATGGGTTTCGANGAACTCTCNAAACACATCGTNTCNGAAACGATTGTGACNCCAGACGATTGGTCGTCTAANGATATCTATCGAGGAGCAGTATTCAATCTGGCACACGGTCTTNATCAAATGCTCTGGAAGAGACCCCAGAACCACTTNGAGGAGACAGAGGGNCTGTATCTTGTAGGAGGNGGCACNCATCCAGGAAGCGGNCTTCCNACAATCTTTGAGAGTGGCAGGATNACCAGCAAGNTGGTCTGCGCTCATTTAGGAATAGACCCTGAATGGAACGGCATGGATNCTTGGTTCGAAGAATATCGGCGACCAAAGTTAAAGCCGACATGACCGACGAATCACTATGTCTCGCGATGTTCTGACCGATTTGGAGCGCGGACACGAGGACTGCGTGCTACGGTTTGCTGACGGAACCGCATTCAAA
>PBWO01000021.1 GCA_002727275.1 Methanobacteriota archaeon | reverse complement strand
CTGGGAGGATCGTACAACTTGCGTCCTCTTCGGCGACGGCGCCGGGGCAGCCGTCCTTCAGCAAGTGGACGAGGGCAGGGGTCTACTGGGTAGTTGGATGATGTCTGATGGCGCCGGAGCCGGTGTCATCGAGATTCCGGCGGGTGGAGTCAGGAAACCAATCCCATCCCCGGGATTCAAAGATGGTGACCAGTACTTTCACATGGATGGGCCAGCAGTCTGGGACTTCGCAACCGAGGCCTTTCCGCAAGCAGTCAGGGCTGTTCTCGAAAGGAGTGGTCATTCACTCGATGATGTCTCGATGATAATCCCTCATCAGGCTAATATCAACATCATCAAGGCCGGCATGGAGAATCTCGGTTTGCCGATGTCTAAGACCCATACGAACCTGCACAAATACGGCAATACAGCCGGTGCAAGCGTACCAATCGCCATGCGCGAAGCGATGGATGAGGGGCTGATTACAGAAGGAGACCTAGTTGTCACTGTCGCATTTGGTGGCGGTTTAGCCTGGGGTGCCAACGTATTGATTCTCTAATTTCAATCAAGAGTATCCCAAGTTCCAGTTGCGACATCAAAGGTAAGTACACTGCCGTCCGGGTTCTGAGCATATACAGTTCCAGAATCGTCAATCCAGACCAATTGGCCCTGCTCATTCATCTTGGCATCTGCGGGTGGTCTGGGTTTGTGCAAATCTGCCTCGAGTTCCTCCAAGAACTGGCTCGTATCCATCTCGGGCTCGAGTTGTGGAGCTGGATCTATATTCGGCTCTTCGGGCGGCGATTCAGACTGAACCGGAATGATGACGCTCTGAGTCTGTTCAGATACCGGTGGGTTTTCCGGTTCACCTTTACGACGCATTACCGCCCATCCCCCTAGCCCTACGACTAGCATGACTACGAATAATCCTATTACTAGACCATACTTCGCTATGAAGTCCTCTTCCAGGTACTTTGAAGCATCATTAGGGAAGGCATCTCCATTGTCCCCATGACCATCTCCATCGGAGTCTGACCACTCAGTTGGATCCTTAGGGAATGCATCCACTCCATCATTGAATCCATCATCATCAGTATCAGGGTCTTTTGGATCAGTACCCATGGCTTCCTCATCGGAGTCGGAAAGGGCGTCATTATCATCATCCGTGTCGGAGTTATCGCCTATTCCATCTAGATCATTGTCAGACCATTCTGACTGATCCAAGGGTAGGGCATCATTGTCATCAGGGAAGCCATCATTGTCATCATCAGAATCCTCATCAGAGTCTTTGCATCCATCTCCATCAAAATCTGAAACTGGGTCACTGACCCAATCCATTAGACCCAATGAACATAAATCTAGAACGTCGTCTACTCCATCTCCATCGTCATCTTGATCTACGATGTCATGAATTCTGTCGCCATCAGTATCTAGGTAGCAGTCATCAGCTGAGACTGCGGCAACTTGTAGAGTAATGTAATTCTCTTGACAGTTCTCGTAACTAGTACTCTTAGCATTGGTGACATAGGTGTCAAGAGGTGCGGGTGTCTGCTCCGGCTGACCTTCACTAGAAACATAATATCCTGATTCGGCATTGCGGCAAGAGATTTGCCCTATCGAGTCCTGATAGGTCCCGGGACTACAGGGAGACTGTGTAGAGCTTCCTGCATTGTCGACATAGTTCCCTGGGTCGGCTGGGATACAGTCTGTGGAGCTTCCAGATGCCTCTGAGGGATTGTAGGTTCCAGAAGGACAAGGAGTCTGGAAAGTCGATGCAAGAGAAGAAACGAAGTAACCCGGATCTGCGTCCAAGCAAGATGCTTGGGCAGAGTTTGGCTGATAAGTCCCTAGTGGGCATTCAATCTGATCAGGATTACCCCACTCACCCGAATAGTGGCCGGGACTAACGTCAATGCAGTCACTACGACTATCGGAACCAGTTGATGGATTGTATGTAGTAGGAGGACATTGCGTTTGGGATTCGGCCCCTAGGGAGTCAACATAATTGCCTGGTGTAGCCTGAAGGCAAGATATGGAGCCGGTGGTATCCTGATAGGAACCTATGCCACATTGAATCTGTACGGTGGCTGCAGTTCCTGGGACATAATGTCCCGAGTCCGCATCTAGACAGGAAGTTTGTCCAGAGTTGGGTTGGAAAGTTCCTTCCAAGCACTCAGTCTGTGAAGCAGATCCGGGGACTGCAACAAAGTATCCAGGGTCGGAGTCCAGACAATAATCACTTGAATTTGAACCGTAATTTGGGTTATGAGTTCCGGCAGGACATGGGGTCTGTTCAGAAGCCCCTGGGGAATCCACATAGAATCCGGGAGCTACTCCCCAGCACCAACCCTTGCCTGTTTCATTCTGGAAAGTTCCCGCCGGACAGGGGGCTTGTTCTGTAGAGGCGTATCCTGGAGCCCAATGCCCGATATCTGCAAGTTTACAACTGGTCTGCCCAGATTGGTTTTGCCATGATCCAGGGGGACATGGAATCTGAGAGGCAGAACCATTACTTTGAACATAATTTCCAGGTTCTGCTAACAAACATGCAGATTGGCTGGTCGATCCGTAATCGGGATTGTAAGTCCCAGAGGGGCATGGTGATTCTGCTGTAGCACCTTGGGCGCCAACATAATGTCCTGGGGTCGAAGGATCGCAACTAATCTGCCCAGAAACTGGTTGGAAAGTTCCAACGGGACATGGGCTCTGAGTAGAAGAGCCAGTCGAATTGACATAATTCCCGGGCGAAGCTGGAGTGCAAGAGGTTTGGCCAGTTGCTGGCTGGTATGATCCCATGGGGCAAGGAGTCTGTCCTATTGCGCCAGGTGTGCTGACAAAATGTCCAACTGATGCATACAGACAGGAACTCTGTCCAGAATTAGGTTGGTAACTTCCTGGGCTGCATTGTGTTTGATTGGTAGAGGCCGACCCCGGAACGAAAAATCCAGGGTTGGCATCGATACAGGAAGTTTGTCTTGAATTCGGTTGGTAGTTACCAGGTGAGCAGGCAATTTGTGAACTCTGTCCGGCGGTGGCCACATAATGACCAGGGTCTGAATCATTGCAACTTGTCTGCCCAAAACTAGACTGCCAAGTACCCGCGCTGCAGGGGGTTTGAGAGGTTGCACCGGTTGAGTTGACATAGTAACCGGGCGATGCAGCTGTCTGAACAGAGGCCCCATATCCTGAGACATAATTTCCTGTTGTTGCAGTTAGACAGTTTGTCTGTCCTGTGCTAGGCTGGTAGTTTCCGGGTGAGCATGGTTGTTGTGAGTGCGCTCCAGTTCCAAATACGAAATGTCCAGCGGAGGCACTGTCACAGGCTCTGCCACCGGGTAGGGATTGATACGTTCCCGTGGGGCACTGATATTGAGAAATTCCGAGTTCAGCAGAAATTGAATATGACGAGTTACCAATATGGTTGCCAGAATTAGTTGAAAATAGCCATAGAGTCATCTCATAATCTCCATAACTCGAGTTATTCGCTTGTTTGACCCAAATCAGAAGAGTTGTGCCCGATGAAAAATTAGTATTGTTTGTGGAGGCGATTTCGGCGATATTCGCAGGATTTGATGAGCTATCGTTGATTGAATTTAGACTTGAGTCAGTTAATTCGAGGTTGATATCGAATGCTGAAGGAGTAATCAATGAGACCGTAACTCCATGGTCTCTCGGAACTGCAATAGAATACAAATCGGCTGAATCTCCTGAAGAAAGAATGGATCCAGTGTATAGTGCACTGCGAGGAGACAGAGATACGGCAGTTCCGTTGTTTGCTGCATCGCCATAAGACTGGCTAGAGTAGTTCCCAGGTGATGCCTGAACGCATGTGGACTGGCCTATCTGTGGCTGATATGATCCAGGCGCGCATAAAGTCTGGTCAACTGAAGCAATTCCGGTTACAATATTCCCTGCCGATGCTTGATGGCATTCCGATTGGCCAATATCTGGTTGGTATGTTCCTATTGTGCAATGTGTGTAGTACAAATCGCCCTCTGTTGCATAGTGTCCTGCAGGAGAATAATTACAAGTTATTCTGCCCCATTGTCCATCTGGGCAATTTAGCCAGCGTGCTGGATTATTCGGATAAGGGTCTGTGGGAGAAGGCACTCCATCTCCATCGTCATCTCCCGTCATATGAGTATCAAGAGAATTCCATATTCCATCTCCATCGAAATCCTGCTCGGAGAAGGCAATAGAGGCACCGAAAGTGAAATTCATCGTGTGTGGTAGCAAGAGGTTGTCACTAGTTCCATCAAACTCTCCTGACTGGCCGCCCCAGCACTGCAGGTCATAGTTAGCAAGTAACGCACATGTAGAATCTGTTCCCGTCGCAATTGCAATTGCAGATCCAGATAGGTCAGAGTACACAGGAGTGTTTGAATCAGTGCCAGAGCATCCGCTTCCAGAGGTAACTGAGCTGCACGATCCATCTCCCCACTGGCCATTGGTATTTACTCCCCAACAATTCATCGATGAGTTGTCAAGAATAACGCAGGTGTGCCAAGCAGTACCATCAATTTCCACTGCAGTCCTCCCTGAAGGAATGGCTATATCTATCGAACCATTAGTTACTGTCCCTCCCGAAGATAGAACAGTATACGACTTACCCCAGCACCGCACTGAGCCGTTCTCCATAATCGCACATACGCTCTTTCCAGCACTGGCAATCGAAACCGGCCTGTTCCCAGCTGAGTGATTGACCGTTACTGGAATATTGGAATTGGTTGTTGTTCCATCGGCTAGAATTCCATAGGAGTTGTCGCCCCAGCAACTGATATTGCCGTTGTCCAATAAAGCGCAGGTGAAATCGATTCCTGCCGAAATTGAAACAGCGGTACGATTGAATCCAAGATTTATCGTGGCTGGAGAGATTTTGTTCGTATTGCTGGCATCTCCTAATTGTCCGAGGTTGTTTCTGCCCCAACATCGTACTGAACCATCATCGAGAATTGCACAATTGTGATTATTCCCATCAGTAATTGCCACTGCGGTTCTGGCTCCAAAGTCTACAATTCCGCTACTTAGGGAAGTTGATCCTAGGCCTAATTGTCCGTAAGAATTGTCGCCACTACAATGCAAGGATAAGTTCCTCAATATGGAGCAATCGCCCGCTACCGAAGCCACATCACCTTCGATAAACAATGGGTATCCCCCTCCAGTGCCAGATGCAAAGGTAACTGTCGAGCCGTTATCTAAAACCAGAGTTGGAGAGCCAGAATCTAGGTATAGGATTGAGTTACTGAATACTGAGCCTCGATCGGATCCGGGTTGATTCAAACTCCAATTCACAGTAGTCGAAGTCGCTTCTGAGTATGTCCATGAGTCGGCCCCCCAAGAGTCTCCGGAAGTTCCGCCATTTCCATCTGCGAAATTTAGTGCGAGTAGGAAGGTTACATCGCCAGAACCAGTAGAAGGTGCTGTCCAATCTATAGTCCATGTTCTAGAGTTTGAGTTTGAGTGAGTTACCTCTCCACTTACTATCTGCACATTGGAACCAGGATTCGAAAATGATCCCAGGGATGAGTCTAGATTGAATCCGCCCTTAGTCCCAGAAACTCCTCCAGTTCCGCCTATGGTAAGGGAATAAACTACTCCAGCAGAATATCCCGAAGATGGAATGCCTGTGGATAGAGTCGGGGTTACAGTATTCGCACCCCCATGACAAGATCCGCCTCCACATCCAGAACTGGATGAGCCGGTTTTACCTCCGCTATATGCGAAGGCCCCCTCTGGAACTGCCATGACCATGACCATCAGCACCAGTATTGCAATTCCTCTCTTCCCAATCTTGTCCATTATCTCACATCACAGCCCTAGTGTGGCAAATACATTAGTCGGACATGTCCGACAGCAGTCAATTAGAGTTCAGCGCTTATCTCGGCAATATGACTATTCCTGCCTCTCGGGCGCTAATGCATCAACTGTGGTTACCCCTTCCAGTATTGCGGGAGTTCGAGTTCCGCAGCATTGAATGCTTCTTCTACAGAATCGAATTTTCCATCTTCCTCGCGCGCGCGTGCTGAGATTAATCGCCATGCGCCTTTGCTGCTGATTCCGGGTATCGATTGCAACTGATGTTGTGTCGCAGTGTTCACATCGAGTCCCATTTCGACACCAGTGATACTCCGCTTGCCGTGACCTGTCACCATGATGTCAGAGGATGTTTCGAGAGGAATCCTGTAAGGAACTCCGACCAGAATCGGATATGCTCCAATCTGCCTTCCGAAAGTAACTCCAGGCTTCCCCCTGATACTCTGATCTCGATACTTCGGGTCAAGGACCTGTTCTGGCCTGCGAATTCGGTCATCTTGGGCCTCCCACCAGATGTCTCGTAGGATAGTTCCAGCCGGTAGCATCTCCTCCAATAGGGGGCTGTCGATCTCATTTCTGACCTTCAATTTGAATTTCTTGAATGCCTTCTCGGGTATCTCTTGGAAGCCCTGCCCCTCGACCTGTCTGATATTGATTCTTCTAAGCCAAAGTCCCTCTAATCTGATGGACTTCAGAAGTTCCAGATTCATCCGGTAACTTTCTTCTGTCTCGCCATTCAAACCGGCGATGAAATTGAGGCCCGGTAGCAGTTGAGGAAGGCCTCTCTGACCTCTGCCTCTGCCAAACTCATTGATGTGCCTCACAGCAATCTTGAGTTGTTCGGGGTCGCAGTTCAGCCAATTCTGCTCGAGTACTTCCGGATCTGCTGACTCGAGTCCAAACGAGAGGACTGCTCCGTCGGATAGCGTGTCCACGAGAGTTCTGGTAATCTCAGTCGATGGTTCAATGTTCTCTGCGACAATAGAGGGGTTCGCGTTGTCGACGTGCAGAATTTGGAGTCTTTCATCCTCACGCGCACCATGCAAAACTTTGGCTATTGGCTCTGGATTGGGAATTGGATACTCCAAATCCTCTACGCCTTCTGCCTTGTAAGTATAGATGTCTGTAGCCCCTCCTATTCTGATGTTGGCAACTCCTGAATCCAAGGCCCCTGCAATCTCACTCAGTACATCCTCCTCGGAGCGCCAAAGAGGCAATCCCTTCTTCGGCTCGATACAGAACTTGCAGCCGCGTTTGAATCGCACACAACCCTGGTACAATTCGATCTCATAAGTCAGTGGACCTGGAGAACCATGCTCTGTAATCAGGTCAGGGTGGTCCAATACTGCCTTTGAAGAGGCACCCGAAAGTGCCCATCTTGACCACTGCTCAGGAGTTCTCTTTTGATGCCCCCAGTTTCCTGTTGAGATGAAATGGTCTAGAGTTGCATCGGTGTCTTGAACTGCGCAGAATAGGTTGGAGCGTAATGGAGTCCAGCCGTCATACCTCCAATGGCGTATCGCCCAACCACCACAAAGCACCGGAGAGGCCGAAGGGAGAATAGAAAGCACCTCATCGATTTCCTTGCGACTAATTGGGGTGCCTCTGACATATTTCCCAGGAACTATGGCTCCGGCCAGAATCACCGCTCCCTTGAGCTGCGATAGTTCGCTGCGGAGAGATTCTCTTGCACCTGGGTCAGATAGGCGTGCCTTGTGGTGCATTCTCCACTCATCTATCGTCATGTAAGTATACGGTATTCCACGAGACTCGAGGACACCGCAGATGTACCTAATGTGGAAGCCAAGATAGTTTGGGACTCCAAAGGCAGCGGGCTCGTCCTCATATCCATCTAGGACAAGCCAGCCTTCTAGTTGTTCCACGCCCGGACGTGTGGGCTAGAGGTATTACCACTTCGCTAGTTTCGACGAGGGTGGCGGCGACCGCGGCTCGGGTTTGGTTTTGATTCTTGCACCGTAATCTTACGAGAATGAATCTCGGTTTCGTTGAGTTTCTTGATTGCTGCCATGCCTTCTTTCTTGTTCGAGAAGGTCACGAATGCGAATCCTTTCGAGCGACCAGTCTCTTTGTCTGTCGCAATGTGAGTTTCCTTGAGTTCCCCGTGGGCTGAGAAAATCTCTCTGAGTTCATCCTCGGTTGCATCGTAAGACAATCCTCCCACGAACAGCTTGACTCCCATTGACTCTTCGGCCTTGGATCTAGCAGCCAGCAAGGTCTCCCTTTCCTTGGCGAGTTCTTCCTTCGTAGCCTTGCCTTCCTTGACCTTGTCCATACAGTCTCGGCATCTTATTGGCTTTCCAGGAGTAGGCTTGAACGGAACCTCAGTTTTGGTTCCGCAAAGAGTGCATGTTGTAGGGTGCATCTCCTTTCTCGGCCTGCCTCCTCTGCCACCTCCTGCTTGGGCGGCACGCTGGCGTCGAATCGACTCCGGGATTTCATGTGACATCCCTCTGCGGTGGTCGGCAACTGGAGAAAGATAGGGGCGAGCACCATCATGCCCCAGCATTGCCTCCGCCTCGGTGGACCAGCGAGAACCGGGGCGGTTCAGATTCTGAATGTCTTCACCTAGAGAATGTCCGTGTCCAAAGCCGTTTGAAAGGACTCTGTATCCAGTGTAGTCACAGCGAGAGCAAGCGACGTTGAAATCTGGAGTTTTGTTACTAGACTCAAGGTTCAGTCCACACTGTGGACAAATCGCGTGGAGTACGCCCAATTCGGGGCTGTCTCGAGTGGTTGCCTTCATCATTGGTTCAAGTTCGGTAATACGAGCGCGTACGATGTCCCTCTTTCGCATCGCATCGCCAGCAGAGGGTAAGAACCGGTCAACAAAATTAGTGACGTAGATGTCAGCGAACAGTTCCTCCGCCGGGACATCTCTGTGACCTCCCTCTTTATCTTCGATGTGGAGTACTCTGACCTCGGCGGTCTTAGGATTAATTCGATTGACTACGGCAATAATTACATCGTCAATCTGAGGTGAGTTGACAGATGGACGAGAAGAATCGACTGAGATTGTACCGCCACTGTGGACTAGAGTTCCTGAAACGACTGCTACTGAGCCGGATGAATCGGAGTGAATCCCATGCCCGGCCTCTGTCCCATCTGGCATAGAGACACTCGAACCGGGTGTGACGAAGTCGCCTACATCAGCTGTCATCGGCCCGCCGACCGACCAATCCCCTATGAACGGTCCGGCCCAGATGAGCCGTAGGCTCACGGTGGAACTAGGCGCCAGAAGGCGGCTCTAGTCTTTCCTCTCTGTCTGCTGTGATGAGAGTACGTTGCTGGCAGTGCAAAGTCGGCCTCGCCGTATCTCTCAACGGCCCAACCGTGCTCCTCGAACAGAGGCTCGATGTGGCTTGCCTCAGCACTGTGCATTAGATGCGCAGTAATTCCCGAAGACAGGATGGCATCGAGGAATGGACGGTCGGCCTTTGGGGACTGTCTTCCCCATGGCGGGTTACTAATTATGACATCAGCAGATTCGATGTCAATCGAGTCAATTCCAAGGCTGGCTTGAATCACTACAGCCGACCCACTAAAGCCCGACTGTTCGATATTTGTTAAGGCCGTGTTGCAAGCTTCCTGATCAGCTTCAATGAGTATTGCTCTCCCTGCACCCATGGCTAGAGCGCCAACCCCCAAAACTCCATTCCCAGAACCTAGGTCAGCAATTGTGTCCCCATGATTGAGATCTCCAAATGTAGCAATGTCAACTAACCAGCGCGCGGCTAGATTGCCGTCCGTAGAGTATTGCTCAAGCTCGACTACTCCACAAGGGTGAGGGATTAGTCCCGACAATAACATAGCCAGCCTACGGACTCTCATGACCCCGGGAGAGTAAACACCTAAGAAAATCTGTTCCAGATTTCCATAATGACGAGTAAAATCCTGTAGAGTTCAAGTACTCTGGAGTATTATGCTTCTAACATGGAAGCGATGGGGCTGGCTTATACCATACTAGGCCTAGTGATCGGAGGAGGTCTCGGATGGATGCTCAAGAGCAGTATAGTCGGTAAGGATTTGATTCGTTCAGAGGAGAGGGTCCGAGCAAAAGAGCAGGCTGTGGCCGCCAATGAGGATAGAGTTAGGGCAGAGATTAGTAATCTAGCCACGGAGATAGGTAGGCAGAACTCCGAGGATTTCCTGAAGCTCGCTGAGGAGAGGCTTGGGAGGACTGAGACTGCTGCACAGAAGGATCACGAGGCCCGAAGAAAGGAGCTTGACGAATTGATTGGCCCCATGACCAAGACTCTAGAGAATCTTGATTTGGCAACTCAGAATCTCGAAAAGGAGCGTATCGACGCGTATTCTGGAATTAAGCGCCAGATTCGGACGTTAGGTGAGCGTGCGGACAAGCTCGGTACTGAAGCATCGAACCTGTCCACTGCCCTGCGCAAGAGCTCTAGTGTTCGTGGCGACTGGGGCGAGGTCGCGCTACGCAACCTCCTTGAGATGGCAGGTATGACAAAACACACTGACTTCCTCGAGCAGAAAGGTGCCGGGGGACTCATTCCGGACATGGTCGTTCGATTGCCAGGAGATGGTGCAATCCCGATCGATGCCAAGACAAGTGGCAAACATTACCTCGAGGCTTTGGAGNTAGAAGAGGGTGATGCGNGANAAGCCAAGTTNGNGGANCANGCCAGAGTCNATGCGCGNGNGAGTNACCGANCTTACCCGNAAGGACTACCTTTCCAAGGTCAGCGGACGCGCTGATTTTGTCGTCATGTTCGTCCCCTCTGAGGCNCTGATATCGGTTGCCTTTGAGGTCGACCCNGCTTTACACGCCGATGCGATGGACCGTGGNGTAGTNATCACNTCACCCGCTTCAATGATTGCNCTTCTGCGTACTGCCGCACTCTANTGGCAACAAGTCCGCTTCGCCGAGGAGGCAAGGGACGTGGTTGAAGTTGCGCGAGAATTCTACAAGCGCATGGCTGTCTGGTCCGAACACTTCGCCGAGGTTGGCAAGCGACTTGACAAGACTACTGAATTCTACAACAAGGCCGTCGGCTCTTGGGACAAGAATGTGTTACCGCAAGGCCGTCTATTAGAGAATCTAGATATTGCGACCAATCTGCCAAAAACTCTGGNTGANCCGAAGNAAGTCGNCAANTCGCTNCGTGAGCCTTCNGTACTCAAAACAGAAGAGGAGGAATGATGTCCCTCCTCCTACTCGTATGTTCATGATTGATTGGGATTCGCATGATTTTCAGCCGGTCGTACACCTTCCTGATGAGTACGAAGTAAGGGACTTCACATCGGGTGAAGACTCGCCCTCGAAGTACGAATATGATATCGGCAGATACGATGAACTACGCCCGGGAATGTATTCTACTGAACTTTTCGAGGGAAGGAGATTTCTACACGTGGGAATCGACATCGGTGCACCTGTCGGCACACCGTGTATGGCTTTCGCTGACGGAGAAATCTCACACTTCGGCTACAATCCGGCCGACGGCGATTATGGTAATGTTGTGATTACCAAACACTTGCTAGAAGGTGTTCCTTTCTGGGCCCTATACGGGCACCTAGATGCGGCCTCAATTGTCGATAAACAAGTCGGCCAACCAGTCTCCGCGGGAGAGGTAATCTGTTGGATGGGAGATAAGCACGAGAATGGTGGCTGGGAGCCGCACCTGCACTTCCAGCTCTCCCTCATAGAGCCAGAGACTCACGATCTTCCTGGCGTAGTAGCGCCCGAAGACAGGGAACATGCTCTTGCGATATACCCCGATCCAAGGAATGTCCTAGGGCCACTCTACTAAACAGTAGACAAGTGTGCCTTGAGTGATTCAATCGGTGCCATCTCCGAAGGGTCATTGCCCTTCATCACAGCCAGCATTATTGAGACCCAATCGGTGACGTGTGCGGCATACAACAGCCGTTCTAACAGGCTTTCACCCTCACATTCAATCCTCCAAGAAACCTGGCTCTCAATATTGTCCATTAGCCAATTCATCCTAGCCTCGCTGCGCGGGTGAATGCCTTCGCAGGTGAGTGCCACCATTGCTCTTGATTCGCCCTCAGAGTGCCAAGCCACGATCTCATTGTGATTCATCTCCGGTACATCAGCAGGACTGGCAAAACCATTCGCGTTCTCATTGATCTGGCATGCGAAACGGAATCCAGCAGCACTCATCTCGGTTGGAGATATAATTCCAACTTCCCTATCCAATAGGGATCTTGCCATAGTCTGCCACATCTCCTCTCCCCCGACTGGATCTGCTTCGGCTGAAGCCTTACTCAGCCTATCGAGCATTTCCTTCAGGTCGTCATCTTCGGGCCTTCTCAGAAGACCCATGTCCCAGCAGACTGCCATCTGTGAACCGAAGATGTGGCCAAAGGCAGACCTAGGCATCTGACCTCCTGAGATTTCGATTAGAGTAGCATCATCGTTGCCCAAAACTAAGTCTGAAAGAATACCTCCGGAGGAAATTGCAATCACGGAACCTCCTGATTCCAGCGCCTCTCTAGCACCATCTACAGTTTCCTCTGTGTTTCCCGAGTAAGATGTGGCGAGTACTAGCCATTCTGGGCCCCACCAACTAGGAAGGCCGTAGTCACTCCAGACTACAAATGGCATACCTCCCTCGGAATCTGCTAGTGACTTGAGGAATCGCCCTCCTGCGCCTGAACCACCCATCCCGATGCATACTCCTCCACTCCAGTCAGTATCTGAACTCAATCCAGTCTCTCGATTTATTGCTCTCCTGAAGTCTTCGACGAAGGAACGAGTCAGGTCGGCCATATTGCCTGAATCGTGTTTCAATAGTTGTTCTACCATTTCGGAATCACTCATTGACATGCCT
>PBWO01000020.1 GCA_002727275.1 Methanobacteriota archaeon | reverse complement strand
TCAGGGGCGTTGGTCATCTCAAGAGCTGCTGCGATTTTTCGCACGGCCTTTTCATCGGTATTCAGGGGCTTCTTACCCTTCGGGTTTAACTCGTCGAGATAAATCAGCATCGTAGGAGTCTTTGGTACCTTTCTGGCATCGACAATCTCGATAACTCTAGGAAGACCTTGGGTTACGTTGACTGTAGCCACTCCAGCATAGTGGAAGGTTCGCATGGTCATCTGAGTCCCAGGCTCACCAATTGACTGAGCAGTTGTGATTCCGACCGCCTCGTAAGGGTCAGCCCTAGACATCGACAACAGTGACATAGAGGACTCTATGACCTTCTTCGCTTCTGCCTTGGTGAGTTTGCTCATTCCTCTAGCCCTGACGCCCTCGGTCAAATCTCCCAGTATCCTAGGCGTAAGTAGGGCGTCCATATCGATTGAGACGTCACGAAGTTGCTGGTAGATTGGGTCGTCGATATCAATATCTCTGAGTATTTCTCTCATCTTGGATTCGGAGTCATACTCTTGGAGAGGTAGGCTCTTCTTCTTTCTACGCCTAGAAGCGGGTCTCCTTCGAACAATCGTCTTCTCGGTCTTAGTGGCTGCTCGGGAACGCTTTCCAGCGGCCGCCATGACATTGAATATTTCTTGTGAAGATCCAGAATCGATTCCACAAATCTGAGCGATTTGGCCGGATGTAAGTATCTTCACATCATCCCACTTTCGGTCATCAGCGAGCTTGTGAGCATACTCCTCGGAGACTCCAAGATCCATGAGCTTCTTCTTGGTTGCACTCTTGACTACCATCAGTTCTCACCCCCTAGGGCATCTTCGAGAGCTTGGGTCACGTCTACAGGTGAACCCTTGCGGCTTCTCGCCGGGTCTACTCCATCCTCTCCGTATTCGAACTGGATAATTCGGTTTGCAGTGTTGCGTACAGAATTCATCCCGTCATCCTTTACCTTCAGGTCGTCCATGGCGTTGATTAGCCTTCTCTGCATGTAGCCGGACTTGCTTGTTCTGACTGCGGTATCGACCAGCGACTCCCTTCCTGATACTGAGAGCATGAAGAACTCGGTCGGCTCAAGGCCGCGCTTGAACGAGGAGGAAACGAATCCCTTCTCTTCAGCGCCTTTGACACCTCTCTGGAAATGAGGGAGGACACGGTCCTGATAGCCCCTCTCTAGACGCTTTCCACGAACCTTTGGCTGTCCAATGGAGCCGGCCATCATAGCTAGGTTGTCCATGGAACCTCTGGCACCGGACACCGCCATCATTACCGCTGGGTTGTCCGAACCTAGGTGGTCCTTCGCAACCTCTCCGGATTCTGCCTTACCTTTATCGAGAATCTGTAGGATATTCTCTTCGAGAGTCTCTAGCGGAGTTCTGCCTGGGCGGGCCTCATACCTGCGGCCATCCTTGCCAAACTTCTCCAACTCCTCGTCAACCTCTCGACTCGCCCTCTCGTTGATTTGGGCAATTTCGTCCTTTGCCTCCGGGGGTAAATCCTCGTCGTCGATACCAGTAGTGAAGCCCATTGCAGAACAGATAGCAATGGTCATCTTTGTCATCCGATTTAGGAACTCTGCACCTGCGTCTGAGCCATGAGTCTGGACCACCGCATCTAGCAGTCGTCCGTCCTCAGCACCGATTCCTCTCTTGTCTATGGTTCCAGACACGTTGCCGTCTGTGACCGCGACTTCATCCCCAGCTCTGCTGGTGTAGTTGAGTTTGAAACCTGCAGGTACGATTAATCCGAGTACATCTGTGCCTCGATATCCAGTCATGCCATTACTTGTGACCTCTTCAGGGAGTTCTCCGGCCCAACCAATTGCACCTAGGATCTCAAGTACGAGATTCTTAGGGAGAATGCGGTCGCCGTTAGTCAGCAGATATGCTCCCGAAATGTGATCGTGGATTCCGCCGATTACACTTCCACCGTATCTTGGAGTTATGATGTGCTCCTGCACTCGCATGAGAATCTTGGCCTCTGCTCTAGCCTCCTCGCTCTGGATGACGTGTAGGTTCATCTCGTCACCATCGAAGTCTGCGTTGTATGGTGTACAGTCGGCCAGATTGAATCTGAACGTTTTACCGGGCATAACTCTGATCTCGTGAACCATCATCGACATTCTGTGAAGAGATGGTTGACGGTTGAATATCGCGACGTCGCCGTCAATCAAGTGCCTCTCAACGATAACTCCCGGCTTGGGGTTGCCATCTCTGTCGATGGTGCTGAGTCGGTCTTCAATCTCAGTTCGGTATGCTCCACCGTACTCGTCTTCGACTTCAGGGCTACCACAGTGAGGGCAGTGCACCTCTAGATGATCGGGGAAGAAATCGTCAGGATTGGAGTGTTCCCACTTCCATCTGTTGTGAATGATCGCCTTCAAGTCGTCATCAGCCAGTGATGCGCCTCTCGAATCTTCACCACGCAGGTTGTTCAGAGTGGCCTCGAGATCTACGCCCCACAACTCCTCAAAATCTCCTATTGCATTCCTGCTCTTCTGCCTCAGCAACTCAAGTCCCGGTAGGAAGTTGGGAGCAGGGAGAACTTCGTTTAGATCAGGCCTGAAACCGGTGTACGGTTCGTCTTCACTACCAGAGTGACACTCTGGATTGAGACACCTAAATCCAGCCCAGATATACTTGGTCCTATCTGTTATTCTGACTCTAAAACTATCTCCACGCATGATGTAATTCACACCAGGATGAACATCTGGCCCTCTGAGAATCATCTGACGCAGTTGCTCTCTGTTTCGACCAGTGACACGGATCGGAACGGTGAGTTCCTTTGCCGTCTTCTCAGGCACGCCGACCTCATTGATGCCGAGATTAGGATCTGGACTGATGACTGTTCTGGCACAGAAGTTGACGCGCTTTCCAGAAAGATTGCTTCGGAAGCGACCCTCCTTGCCCTTCAGGCGCTGTGCGAGTGTCTTCAATGGGCGACCGGAGCGATGCCTTGCAGGTGGAATCCCGCTGGTCTGGTTGTCAAAGTAGGTTGTACAGTGGTATTGCAGAAGTTCCCACAGGTCCTCAACAATTAGTTGAGGGGCCCCCGCGTCACGGTTCTCACGCAGACGCTGATTGATGCGAAGTACATCCACCAACTTGTGAGTGAGGTCGTCCTCAGAGCGATCTCCGCTGTCCAAAGTAATCGAAGGGCGAACTGTAATTGGAGGCACTGGAAGGACCTTCATGATGGTCCACTCTGGGCGACTGGAATCCTTGTCCATACCAAGGAAGATTAGATGCTCGTCTGGTATTCTCTCAAGCCACTCCCTGATATCTCGGGCGTTGAGCTTGTGTTCTCCCTTGTCTGCCTTCTTCTCCTTGAAAGTCGAAGGTTTGTCGAGTATGATCTTACCCTGTTCGGAGCCACAGTGCATGCAAATTGTTCTCTTCTTGCTGGAGCACTCTTTCTCAATCTCCTTAATCATGGTCTTGAACTCTCTAGAACCCACACCGTGCTTGATCATGATGTCATGGACACGGTCTCTGTAGTAATCCTGCTCAGACTTCTCAGGATCAAGAGGGTGAGTCTCTGGTGAACTGTGCAAAAGCACATTGCTACAAGTGTTGCAAGTTGACTTTAGTGCCATCTTAATGAGGTTAGTGAATCCAATGTGAATGATGGGCAACTCTAGTGCAATGTGTCCGAAGTGACTTGGACACTCGTCGTGCTTGTTGCCGCATGTTTCACAGCGGATTCCCGGGTCGATGACTCCCATCTTCGGGTCCATCAAGCCCTGCTTGAATGCGTGCCCATCATCCTTGTAGGTGTCAGCGGTCTTAATCTCAACCGAAGACATCTTACGAATCTCGTTAGGGTCCAACAAGCCGAATTTGATTGACTCAATCCTCTTTGGAATCTTTGCTGCATCTCGGGCGCTCATCTTCGGTCCTCCAGTTCTAATCGCATAGCCACTCCAAGGCTCTTCATCTCATCGAGTAGCAACTTGAATGCGTACGAGGTCTGAACTTTGTGTACGTCCGATCTCTCTCCGCAGTTAGGGCACACCGTGGTCCTTCGCTTCCAATCATAATAGGCTATGTGGCCACAACCTGATGTGTTGCACACCATCATCTCCCAGCCGTCGGACTCGTCCAGCAGCCTGTCCTTGATTACCATCGAGGCTCCATGGGAAATCAGACAATCTCTCTCCATCTCACCGAATATAAGTCCGCCCTGTCGGGCTCGTCCCTCAGTCGGCTGGCGAGTCAGAATCTGTACCCTTCCACGGCTTCGGGCGTGTAACTTGCTGCTAACTAGATGGTGCAGCCTCTGATAATAGATTACGCCAACGAAAACTTCAGCGGTGTATCCTTCACCAGTCTCACCATTAATCATCGACTCTCGGCCAGTGTGGTTGAATCCGTTTCTCAGGAGTCCAGCTCTCAGAGAGTCTTCTTTCTCGCCTGTGAACGCAGTTCCATCGATCTTTCTTCCCTCCATCGAACCGACCTTTCCTCCAATCATCTCTAGGACATGGGCTACAGTCATCCTAGATGGAATCGCGTGAGGGTTAATGAGCAAATCAGGAATGACTCCGTCTTCGGTGAAAGGCATATCCTTCTCATCGACAAGGCGTCCAATCACGCCCTTTTGACCGTGGCGACTCGCAAACTTATCGCCTAGCTCTGGAATCTTATTGGTCCTTAGGGTGATGCGGACTAGTCGGCCTGAATCAAGTGACTCGGTCACGAATACATTGTCAACCCAGCCTTCCTCGCCGTGTCTAATCAGCATTGAAGACTCTCGTCGCTCCTGTGCTTGGAGGAATGCCCCGTGAGCCTCCTCGAGGAATCTTGGAGGGCTGGTCTTTCCGACCAATACCGATTCTTCGGACTTATCTAGAGTAGACAAGAACTGTTCGGGTATCGGTAGTCCATCTCTCTCAAGGTGAGCATAGCTGTCGAATGACTTCAAGCCCTTGACCTCATCTAGACCGGTTCCTGGAACTTCGATGCGCTCTTCCTGACCGCCTGGGAATCTCTTGTTCTCAGCATTGTAGGTTCGGATGAAGGCTGATCGCGCTAGGGCGCGCTCTACAGATGCGCGATTCATGATGACTGCGTCTTGCATATTGTAGCCATGCTGGCTCATGATGGCGACAACAAAGTTCTGTCCTCCGGGCCTTGAGTTGAAGTTAGTTGAATCCATAGCACGAGTCCCCACAATAGACTGTTGTGGATAATGCATGATGTGGGCTCTAGTATCGGGGCGCAGACGGAAATTGGCGCTTGGTAGGCCAAGGCTCTGTTTAACCATCGCAGTACCTCCGGTAACTCTTGGTGTTGAGTTGTGTTCAGGATAGGGGACCAAAGACGCACAGACTCCTAGGATTAATTGTGGATCTATCTCTACGTGCGTGTAAATAAGTACAGTGTGGTCTTTCTTCTCCTTCTTCCTGAGAACGTCAACGTCTTCTTGGTGATAGTTCAGAGGTAAGCTGAACTCCTCGACGACGGTTGTGCCGTTGGAAAGCTGTACTTCTGCCCTCAACTTAGCCTCAGAAATCTCCTCTTCACCTAGGTTTAGCCACTCTACCTTGGCTGGATTGATTGGCCTACCATGTTCAGGAGACATGAGGGGTAAATCGAACGGACGAGGTGCGACAAGCAAGTCCTCTTCTTCTTCGGCATCGACCCACTCGATAACACCAGAGGACACCAAGTCTGCGAACGTCAAATCACCTGAGCGTAGTCCCTCGAGATGGAGTTTGTTTAGGTTCAGGCTGCCGTGCTCAATAACGAGCAGGGGCCTGAGAACCCTTCCCCTATCTGTGTTGATGAATACATCCCTGTTTGCAGTATCGTGCCTGATGCTGACTTCAGGCCTGAGTCTACCGGAGCGCCTGCTTCTCTTGATTCTCTCAACGAGTTTGAGTGGTCTCTTGTTCAAACCGAAGATATCCCCATTGACGTGGATTCTTGAGCCATCTGCCCATTGTTCAGGAGATGAGTCTACTCCTGCTTCCATAAGGAGTTCTTTCACGTCATCCTCGGGAACTTCCTCAGAAACGTCAATCATCTGAGATGCATTCTTCACTAGGCCACAGTTCTGTCCTTCAGGAGTTTCGTTAGGACAAAGTCTGCCCCATTGAGTTGGGTGAAGGTCTCTGGCCTCGAAGTGAGGTTGGCTTCGGACTAGGGGGCTTGTGACTCTACGCATGTGTGAGAGAGCTGCGATGTAAGTAGTCCTGTCTAGAAGCTGGCTGACACCAGATCGACCACCGACCCAGTTTCCAGTAGCTAGAGCGTGCATAATCTTGGAGGTAAGGACGTCTGGCCTTAGGCAGGAGTTGATTTTCAACTCGCGCTTACGGTTGTGATGTCTCTCTAGTTGGTACTTCAAATCTCTAGCGAGTTGCTGTAGGCTGACTCTGAACAAATCCTCCATCAAGTCCCCAGCAAGTCTAACACGCTTGTTCGCATAGTGGTCCTTGTCATTTGGGTCACGATCAGAAATCGCCATTTCCAGAACCTGTCTAACGATTCTTCCAAGGAAAATCGACTTCTTCTGCCGGTTCTCTTCGGAATCGCCCAAGTGAGGTAGCAACTCCTTATCCAGCAAGTTCTGGATTCGAGTTTCTCTGTACTCTTTCTGCTGACCAGCAGCGAACTTCTTCTCCAACCAGAGAATTGCTTCTTCCTCAGTCTCAACGCCGTACTCTTCGTTATCTTTGACATCGTTCAGGTTGGCTACTGTGTACTTCATCGCCGCTACAGGTCCAGCGATTGATGCGAATATCTCGCGGTCGTTGCTCATTCCTAGAGCGCGCATTAGTAGTACGACTGGGATAGCGGTCGTTCCAGCACTAGGAATCTTGACCATCAGCATTCCATCTCGGCGCTTCTCGATGTTGATTGGTTTGCGAACACCGTCTCGCTGAGAGAAAATCTTCGCAACCTCGGTCTCGTGGGCGTACTTCTTGTTCTTCTCGACTGTAACTCTATTTGGAGCTAGGTCCTCCATCGAAATTAGTACTCTCTCAGTTCCGTTGATGATGAAATATCCTCCCGGATCGAGAGGATCTTCGCCGGCCTTTCGCAGAAGTTGGGTCAGATGATCCGCGTCTTCCACTGAGGTCCGAGGAGAGAGTTTTCTGTTCTCGTCGATATGGTCGGCATGCAGGTTGCATCTAGCCGAACGAACCATGATTGGTAGGTTACCGATGTGAACTCCTTCTTCCTCGATGTAACCAAGGTCTCCGTCGGGGCTTGCAGAAGGGATATCATCACGATAGATTCGGAAATCCATGTAAACTGGTGAGAAGTAGGTCAACTTCCTAATTCTGCACTCTAGAGGTGTTGCGGGATGCTCGGCGCCGTTAGCCTCTCTTATTGTTGGCCTTCCGAGTCGGATACCTTTGAGTCTGACAATAATCTCCTTGTCGAGAACGTCGAGTTTGATACAACCACCTGCACCCTCTCCACCAGGGAGATCCTCTACAGGGTCGTCTGTACCAATGCGGATTGACCTGACAATCTTCTCCATCCTACTGAGCCTTCCATCTCCTGAAGGAATACAGTCATTGTAAGACATCAATTGGTGATTAACAAGGCTTCTCTGTCTGAAATAACTCTCAACTATCTCCTTCATCTTATCACCTCATGCACTCTCCACTATCAATCTGAAAGCAGTACTAGAGCCGGCTGAACGACTGTATCTAACAATTCTGACAATCCTGTTAGTCAACCAACCAGCTGGAAGTTCATCGTCCTCGGATTCTACTGATTCCTTGATTGCTTGAATGGCCGGATCAGTTATCAGAATCTTCGGCAGCAACTCCTTTGCTAGTCTCTTTGATCCATCAGAGTTGTTCACCATCATATCCCAAGGAGCGAGGGATGATTCTTCTTCCTCGATAGGAACCAACTCATGGTGAGGGACTAATATGTGATTCAGAACATTGAATCTATCGTTCCCTCTAGGGATATCAGCATCGAGAATCGCCTTTCGAGAAAGTGTGATTCTTCCGGTTCTCGTTCTCTTTCTTGAGTTAATTTGTTCCCTGATGACTGCCATCACGTTCTCGAGATCTTGACTCTCCATGTCCAACTCGAGTTTCTTAGCAACCTGCTCGACTGTCATTCTCTTGATTGCGTCCATATTGGCGTCATCGGCGAGACGGTGAGCATGTGGCTCTGAGATGCCTAGTTCCATCAGGCGCTTTTTGGTTGAACTCTTTACTGCCATATCGCGCCCCTCTAGGCCCAGAAAACGTGGTCCTGAAGCCATATCAGGCGGGCCTGAGGGGATTTGAACCCCCGGCCACCGGGTTAAAAGCCCGGCGCTCTACCTGACTAAGCTACAGGCCCATAGCGTATGCTGGGCCNTCCTGCGACCGTAGGTCGCTTCNAAAANATTACCATTGGCAGAAGCGAGGCTACGCAGGGCAGCGATTACCCCCCAAAGGGGCTGGGGGACATGGAATGCTTGTAGGCTGGTCCGAATAAAGGTTTTCAGATTCATCACCTGTTCGGAGTCATGACTCCGGGTTCCGATGGCATCGAGGCGGGGTCATTGGCCCGAAAAAATCGAGTCTTATTCCACCTTGGTAAGGATGATTGGGAACTCCTGATTCCTGACACGGTCTACCCTCCTCGTGAAGATACATACCTGCTTGCAGAGGCCTTAACGAGCTTAGTAGAACACTCTGGACTGGCGGTTGAGATTGGTTGTGGTAGCGGTGCTGTTTCGATGACATTGGCCAGTCTAGGGTGGAGAGTTGAGAGTTGTGATGTGAATCCAATGGCCGTTGCAGCGACACGGGGAAACGCAGATTCTGCAAGACTAACTGGTATGGTATCCGTAACTGAAGGTGGTGTTGGCGAGCCCGGTTGGCTATTACCTGATGGTGCTGAACTGGTCGTGTGGAACCTGCCATATCTCGAGCCTGGCCTAGATGGGAGTCTTGAGCCTATGGAGGATGCCTCGATGCTCGACATCCCGGAAGGATGGTCCGATAAGCTGCTTGAACTAATCACCGAATCGGAAACCGCGGATGACTGTGTAGTCGTATTGCTGCATCGCACCGATCCAGTTAGTCCTAGCAAACCGGAGTCCTGGCTAAAGGCTGGTTGGGCTAGGCGAGTCCTGAAGTCTCTGAGGCTTGGTGAAGAGAGACTTGATGTAAGCTGTTATTGGCGGCCTGCTGGCGGCAGTAGTCCTGTCATAATGGAGGAATGTGATTCCACCATGGATGAGGCGAAAAATCTGGATTCTGCTAAATGGGGGAGGCTACTCGCGAAAAATCAGTCTAGTGGGCGTGGGCGCAGAGGTTCTAGATGGGAGACTACCCCTGGTGGCTTGGCCTGCACTTGGGTGATACCAATCACTCAATCATACGGGTTAGAGCCAGGGCTACTACAGACTTCGATTGGTTCTGTGGTTAGTTCGGCCCTAGGGTGTCACTGCAAATGGCCGAACGACCTGATTACCAAGGATGGGTCCAAACTAGGTGGCATCCTAGTAGAAGGTTCGACATCGGAGTCTGCAATCAGAGTAGGAATTGGAATCAACAGAGACTCATCCATGATAGATGGAATCACTGTGACAGGTTGGAGAGAAACATTAGAGGAATATGAATTGATGGAGATATTCAAACTCGTTGACTCATCTTTGGCTTCGCTTTTCGAGCAACATGAGAAGGTACCTTCGATGAGGATGGATGAACTTGTGAGAATCTCATGGAGAGGATTGGCGAACAGCCTTTCTAGGGGAGTCCTAATCGATTCCAACGATGGAGATTCGAGGGTTGTCGGAATAGACAAGAAGGGAAGATTGGAGATTGAGAATTCGGGAGAAGTCAGCATTACTGATGAAGTGGGAAGATTCGATTGGATTATTCCGACTGATTGATACCCATCCTCTCGCGAACCAGTCTGATTTTCCCCGACTTGGTTACAGTAGATATCCGCTCTGATTGGTTCAATCTGCTGGTTGCTTCTTCGCTGTAGACCAAGGGGATTCTGATTATCGCTAAGGTGCCTGATTCATCCGACTCACAGTCATACATCTTCCACTCCAAACCATCAATCGATTCATCTATGGCAATCCGGCAGGATTCCCTAGAGTCGGCCGGTGGGATAATGCGGATGCCTATCCATCGGCTCTTACCTCTCGCTGCCTTTCCAAGCCGCGCCATGCCTCCCGGATAGGGTAATCGTTAATCGTCTTGGTCAAAGGCCGCTCACAACCGCTACCAATCTGATTCTGCCGACCATCTCATCGCTCGCCCTCGCCCCCATTATGACTTGGCAGTCTGGGTCGAGTGAGGAAACGAAAGCCTCGGTGACCTCGTTGAGGTGAGATAGAGTCATGTCGGGACCTCCCTCGACTTGAATCATACATCCTTTTGCACCTTCAATGCCGAGGTCTGATAGAGGGGACTTTTGAGCCTCGCGAACGACCATGTCGGGCCTGTCAGTCGTACCCGTTCCGACAATTAGAGTCGCGTTACCGGGACGGTTGATTATTGTCCGTAAGTCCATCAAATCCAGGTTAATCTTACCCACTCTGGCTAATGTCGTTACCAGTCCTTCCACGAGATCTTCTATCCAGCCCGAGCCTGATCTCCAATCCGTCCCTCTGTATCGAGCCTGCCAGGCGAGTCTCTCCATACTGACCCTGATACACAGATTTGAGTTGGCCTGAACCGCCGGCAGAGAGGCCTCGGCTATTGAGTAACGCAAAGGCTGCTCAGCGAACGGCAGACCTACTATCGAGAGGACCACTGTGTCAGACTCTCTAGCAAGAGAGGCCAACTCAGCGGAGGCACCCGAACCCATCCCTCCTCCTAGGCCGGCGAGTATGACCACCAGTTCAGCCCTGTCTAGGAGTTGAGAAATCGGCGAATGTCCGTCCCTGATTCGGTGCGAGGCCAGTGCTGTCAGAGACGCTGTACCTCTCCCGTCGCCCCCCGCGTCAAGATGTAGGCAGTGCGCGGTTGCGGCTCCGGCGAACGACTCTTCATCGGCATCGATTAACAGCAGGTCGGAAAGTTCTGGGCACTTCGAATGAGCTCTTTCGGCCCAAATGCATCCGATTCCCCCTACTCCTGCGATGAGGATTGTACCTTCGTCCACGAAGGGCGGTCGCAGGATGAGTCGTTAAATCTGCTCAGTCATAAGTGAGATAGCGTGCGTATCTGCGCCTTTCGTCACGAGCCCAAGCATTGTCGGGCTCCAATATTAGCACTTTGTCGTAGTATTCGATTGCCTTCTCAAAATCCGAAAGGTAGCGTCCGTTCATGTGACCCAGGTTGTTCAAAACGGGGATGCACTCGGAGTCCTCTTCAAGCAGTTCCATTAGAATCTCCTCCGCCCTGTCGATGGCTAGCATCTCCATGCATTCCTCGGCCTCCTCCAAGAGGCTGAGTTGCTTATCTGAGAGCTGGTAGGAATTCCTCCACTGCCGTTCTGTCACGACACGTCGCCTGAGTGGTGTCGTTTGAGTTTTCTTGAATGGTGATGAATTAGAAATGTCGTTAGGCTTCCCTTCGGGAAGGATGCAAACTGGAACGTTAATATCCCTATTCTAGGTGGCTTGTAGCACCCCTAGAGGTATCGCAATGAGAAGCATCGCAAGAGACTATCAGAGGGCCGTGGTCCTCGGGGTGATTTTACTGCTTCTAGCGGGTGGCTCGCAGGCCTCCCACCTAGGTATTGGAGGCGATGCGAATGGTGATGGTGATGTCTCCATCGCCGGATGCACATGTCACAATGAAAATCCTGATAATTCGGTCACTGTCATTCTTGATGGGTTGCCTTACCGGTACGAGGCCGGCTCGCAGTATTCTCTGGTCATCCAAATGGTCGGTGGCCCTGACATCGATGCCTCTTCCAACACAGGTGGATTCTCCATGATGGTCAGTGCTGGAACCCTAGGTGCTGCTGAAGGATTCGAAAATCTTGTACAGAATTGGGAGGGGGATGAAACTAGGCTCACCCATACCAATTCAGGATCGCAGACAGAGGATCGAACGTGGGGTGTCTTGTGGACTGCGCCTTCCAGCGGGGAAGGTCTGGTCACGATGTGGCTAGTTGGGAACTCTGTGAATGGAGATCAAATTCCCAGCGCTCTGGACAAGTGGAACAGACTCAGCGTATCTGTTGACGAGGGTACGGATGATGGGAAGACCAGGGCCGTTTTCTCCGGAAATGGAGAAATCGAGCCACCCGCCCCAGCAGAACACGGGAAAGAGATTCACGACATGGGTGCCGGAATGAAGGCGCACTGGCTTGGCCTACTCGGATTCACTTCGGTGTTCATCGTCATTTTGTTCTGCGGCCTTTTCTTGCGCTACGGTTTCTCTAGGCACTACGTTGGAAGGAGCAATTTACTGAAACTACGAATCAAGCATCTGACGAGAGGTGATCAAATATGAAAGAAGATGTTGTGATGACTCTTCTTAGACAAGTCCAATCTGGAGAGATTAGTGTCGAGGATGCTCGGACTGCTCTTGATGGCGCTGCGTTGACTCGAGAGCAATTGGAGGCGGCCGTGGATCATGGGGTCTTCAACGAGCCTGCTCCGGGCACTGTAGTCAGAGCATCCCTATCTCCTCACGGTGAATCAATACTGATTCTACTAGTAGCCCTATGGGGAGTCTTGTGGACTCTATTCTGGGCCGGGGCTCTAGCCTACGGTTTAATCAATAATTGGGATCAGCAGCTTCTATCATTCAATCTCGGCATGGTAATGCTGACTCTGATTATTATGGGCATAGTCTACCTGAAGTACGTACTACCCGATGTCGTAATTGTCAAGCACCGTGGTGGCAAGTACATCACGCCTAACGATCCGGATAAATGGAAGCAATACGAGGTGTGATATGGCTAGGAGATTCAAACTGAGGCCCCTGCCTGGGGAACAGGCTTCTGATTCGGAGTCACCCAAATTGATTGATCGAAGGGAGTTCATGCGCCATTCGTTCAACACCGCTGCAGGAGTAATCACGATGGCCAGTCTTGGTGTTGTTGGCTTCGCATCCCTGCTCATGGGTCAAGCCGATTCGGATGGTGGAGACTCGTCTGTAAGGTTCTGGGTACCCACGGGAACCGAGGACTCCGCTTGGTACGGAGACAGGCATCTTGAGGCTATGACTTACCAGTCGTTCGTCGATGAAGCTGCACAATCCTCAACCGGCATGGCAGGTGCCTCAGGTGTATGGTCTGGACTACCAGTCAATGTAATCTACGTCCCACATTCTGAGAATGCACTGTCCCCTCCTGTAGAGGGTAGCCCTAGATTCCAATTCGCGGATGGTTACAACGAGAGTGGGGCTTATGTCGGCTCTGGATTCGAGATAGACGAAGACCCCCAATATGAGGCTCTTTCAATCCACGACAACATGATCATCATCTTCTCCAGATGCCCTCATCTATGCTGTATCCCTGGTTGGCAACTAGTCACGAACGACTTCACTTCAGATCAGTGGGTCCCGGGTGGTTCCGACTCGGGTGGCAACAAGCTGTTCTGCATCTGCCACTCGAGCAGATTCGATCCTACCGTGATTGAGAAGAACATGAACAGAAACAGGAACAATGGAGAAGATTTCAGATTCATAGGAATCAAGAGGACGGGGGGGCCGGCCCCGGTCGGAATGCCTCTTATTCCGTTCGTTGTCAATGGAGACATCATCGAGGCACTTGATGACTTCAAAGACTGGTACACATACTGTGATTAGTGATATTATGATTCAATTCTGGTTCCTTTGGTTGTTCATCGCGATTGTGGTGGTTTTGGTCGCCTTCACGCTGCGAAAAGAGAGGGACGATATGCCTCGCACAGACATCCTGAGAGCAGTCGAGACTAATGCCGGGAGTATGGGTCTGGCTGAGAAGACATTCCTTTGGGCGTTCTCCTGGCTTGACACGAGATTCAGGCTGCAGGATTACTGGGGTATGAGTAAGGACGCGTACCACCACATGCACAGACAGATGCCTCTGACTCACGCTGAGAAGTACAAGCTCAGAATCATCTGGTACTGGTATCCTCTGTACTGTTTGGGCGGAATCTCATTCCTAGCCTTCGTCATTCTCGTAATCACCGGCACTGTGCTCGGACTCTACTATGTCCCCGGTGGAGAAGGCACGCCTTCACCCGCTTACCTCAGTATGGAGTTCATCATGACCGAGTTACCTTTCGGCTACATCATCAGGTCGATTCATCACTGGGGAACTCACTTCATGGTCGCCGCGGTGTTCCTGCATATGTGCCGGGTTTACTTTACTGGGGCTTACAGGAATCCCCGTGAACTCAACTGGCTCATCGGCGTCGCCTTGATGTTCTTCACCATCTTCTTCGGTTTCTCAGGTTACATCCTCCCATGGGACAGTCTAGCCTTCGGAGCTGCTACCATCGGAATCAGCATGGCCAGTTCGACACCTCTGATTGGAGGTTGGATGGCTAAGGCCCTGTTCGCTGGGACTACATTGAGTGGGCAGACGGTCACTCGGATGTACTTCCTGCACGTTTTCATCCTCCCAGTCCTAGTTACAGGACTGATACTTGCGCATCTCTTCATCGTGTGGGTACAGGGAATAGCGGAGCCACATTAAGGGGTTGAATGAATGGGCGTGTTGGACAGATTCGGGAGGATTGCTGATACCTACATGAGTGAAAAGGATCGCTTGCTCGAAGCCGATCCGGAGAGGCGAAGGGTATTCGTCGGCCATTCCGTTTGGCCAACAGAAATTCTGCGTGACAGTATCATACTGGCTGCGATGGTCGCTGTGATCACATTCTACTCTTGGATTATCCCGCCTCCCCTGCACAGTGCTGCTGACCCGTTCGCTCAGGCCGGGTTCGTGTTCCCTGACTGGTATGTTCTGTTTTCGTACGGATATCTACGATGGGGTGAGTATCTGCCTCAATACATCATTCCAGCAGGGCCTATTGGTGAGTTCTTCGGGTCGCCTGTGATTGCATGGAATGCAGGTTGGTGGGGGGCGGCTCTGACTGGTATTCCAGTAGGCATCCTCGCCCTTCCTCCGTTCATAATTGGCAGAAGAGAGAAGCGAGGGGTTGAGGATCCATGGTTCGCTTCTGCGGGCGCGATTTACCTAGCCCACGTCTGGTTCATCTCCGTCTTCTCAATCAACATCTTCCTAGAGTTGTATTCCAAGGATCTTACCAACTACTGTTGGTCTGATTCTCACAACTATCTGTTCTGCGGACGACAGGCCCCTTGGACAGCTGAGTTGTTCAATGCGATACCTTGGATATTGACTGGGATTTTCATATTCGCTGTAATTTACTTCGCAGTTAGATGGTTTGCCCTCAAATCGATGGGTGCTAGAATCAATCCTGGAACGGGTAGACAGATTGCAATTGGATCTCTCGTAGCAACGGTGCTAATCTCTGTTGTTGCCTGGCCGGTCTATGACGGTGGATTCTGGGATTACGGAGGCCTAGGTGCTATGGACGAAGTCGAGGACCTCGACGAATTGAGGGTGCAACCCGCGGATACTCTCGTACATGAAGGCAAAGGCAATGTCTGGGACGACTGGGCAGATGATTGTCTGCCATATTCTGAGACGCAGAGCCTAGCGGTATGGGATGGTTTCGACTTCGAGCATGAAGATGTAACGGATTGGTGCGTCATTGCTGCAATTCATTGGTCTGATTGGGGCATCTATCAGCCTACAAGGAAAGTAATCCTAGACTTCGCTGGAGAAAATGGGCACGCCGATATAGATACTGGCCGTAATGCAGGTGG
>PBWO01000019.1 GCA_002727275.1 Methanobacteriota archaeon | reverse complement strand
TACTACTTCGCCAAGACTGGAGAATCACCTCCTCTAGCCCAGAAGTACGGGATCTACTTCGCCAACAAGACTGGAGAATCAACTCCTCTCCTCCAAAACTACGACTTGGATTTCTGACTTAGATGCAATCGATTAACAGACGGTCTCTTTATGAGCCGGGAATATACGCTACCAAGAAAGCCATTGCACCGATTACGATACATATGGCAATAATGATCCGATCCCGCCTTTCTTCGGGAAACATGACCCAGGATGGGGGGGTATTTCGCTTGAATATATCGTGACCTGTCGCCCCCTCAGAGTGTTAGGTGCCCACCACTATGATTCGGTAGACCATGTGGCCCATGACTTGGGAGTTTCCCTAACGTGGAATGCGTGCAACCTGAGCTTATTACCGTATGATGATTCGATGTGGGGTCTAACTTGCTCGTATGCCCACTTCGCTAGATTCTCTGCTGTAGGGATGAAAGGTACGACTAGTGTTCTATGTTCGTCATTCATCATGGATAGGGCACCAATGGCCTCATGATCGCCTTCATAGACGATGAATGCATGATCTACAATATCATGGATATGTTTGTTCAGAATATCTGAGATATCTGAGAAGTCCATGAGCATACCTTCGTCCGATACTCCTCTCTGAGTTACTACATCGCCATCTAGTTCTGCCTCCCATCGGTATCGATGTCCGTGCATGTGTCTACACTTACTCTTGTGATTGGGTACTCGGTGACCCGTATCCGTCTCAACCCACCTTCTAATTCTGCTAGTCATTGTTCTCCTCCAATTTGAAATCCATACTAGCTGAGTTGATGCAGTATCTTTCTCCACCGTATTGCATTGGGCCATCATCGAATACATGCCCCAGGTGGGCATCACAAGAACCGCATCTGACTTCTACTCTGACCATACCAAATGCTCTGTCCTCCAATCTAGTAATACCAGCATCTGGGTGTTCTGTATGGAAAGCAGGCCATCCACACCCTGATGCATACTTCATCTGGGACGTGAATAGTAGATGTCCACAGCATATGCAGTGATAGTCACCCTTTCTGCTTTCGAGGTTGTATATACCCGTGTTTGGCCTCTCAGTGCCTGCTTGCCTAGTTACATGATATTGCAACTGTGTAAGCCTGCTTCGCCATTCTGCATCCTTTTCCACGTCCGTCCTAGGTAATCCACTCATTGTATCGCCTCGTAATCTCTCTCTATTCTCAAGGCGCGTTCAAGAACTGTCGTCCAATTATCGACATACTCAACCGGATCAACTCTTCCTATTGCGTGGAATGCGAGTATTCTCTCTACGTCTGAACCAGACTTTCCTGAGCTTCTGCCTTCACTATCTGGGTTGTATGATGTATTGGTATTTGCAAATACAATATCAAAATCCAATCCTAACATATCGCATGATTCCAATGCATCTCTTAGGATTCCTTCCTTATCCGAATCGATATATGGTAAGTTAATTGAAATTCTCTCTGAACCCCAGTTACCAGTGTCCAGTGCTTGCATTAGTTGATCGTAAAATTCTGGTCTACAATCGGGATATATGGTATGATCACCTGAATGTACACCTAGGGTCAATGAGACATCACAATTCTTGATTGTTGAGATGGATAATGCATGACCATAGAGTATTGAAGTGAAAATCGCATTACGGTTGGGCACAACAGTCTGCTTCATCTGCTCCTCCTCATAGTGACCTTCAGGAACTTTAGTGGAGAAATCCGTCAGAGTTGAAGCGAATGAGGACATAGCACTAGACAGATCGACTACAATATGGTCAACAGAATAGCCATTGGAAGCAAGATATTCGATATTCTTCTGAGCCCTCTCCAACTCTACGATATGCCTTTGACCGTAATTATATGAGATACAGGTCACGGAACCTCCACGCGCTAGCATACGTAATAGCAGAGCGGTCGAATCCATCCCTCCACTCAATGCCATCACGACTCTCATTCTACACACATCCACTTATGAGTCTGAAGAGAAAGCCTCCAGGATGGATTTGCTTTCACCACTTCGTAGGTCTGATGAAAGTTGAGACCATTCCATTCAACACTCATATTCTCATCATAACATGGTTGAAGGAAGTGGTGTTGGAAGCCTTCTTTGAGCTCATCATAAATCGTCATGTCTTGGCCCAGATATACCACCTTAAGCTCATCTCCTTCTCGCTGCCGAATTGCAACATCTGGGTACTCTTGGTCCTTAGGGCTTACACATACCCAATCGATGATTCCTGTAGGCAATGCAACAGTTCCATTTGTCTCGATGCTGATGTAGTAACCCATTGCCTTGAGAGAGTTACATAGCGGTGGTAAGTCTTGCAGAGCCGGCTCACCACCTGTCAATATCACTCTATCACAGTCGAATCTAGTAACCGCGTCAATTAATTGGCCAAGTGTCAAGTCTTCCCATTCATCAAACTCGGTATCGCACCATGGACATCGTAGATTACAGCGCCCAAATCTGATGAATATAGAAGCCTCTCCGGCGTGGTATCCTTCCCCTTGTACGCTGTGAAAAATCTCTACAATGGGATATACCTGTTCGAGTCCCGAATCAGTTGGTAGTAGGACCATGGTATCACTGATTAATCAACTGCATTAGCTCTGCTCTGGCATGGGGATTATCGAAGAATGCACCACGCATCGAACTGGTTACCATAACGGCATTTTGTTTTGAAACACCTCTACATCGCATACATCCATGTTGTGCCTCTAGAATAGCCGCACAACCTAATGGTTGTATTACTCTCTGAAGATCTTGTACAATTGACTCTGTCAACCTCTCCTGATTCTGCAACCTTTTCGAGTGCATATCAAGTAACCTAGCGAGTTTACTAATTCCCACAATCTTGTCTACTGGTATGTAAGCAATGTGAGCCTTTCCGGAGAATGGTTGTAGGTGATGTTCACATACTGAATGAAACTCTACATCTCTCAGTAGAACTATTCCATCATAGCCTTCTGAGTTGAATGTTGCAGACAGTATTTCTTCTGCATCATCAACATAGCCGCTATAGATTTCCTTGAACGACTCAATTACACGTTCTGGAGTTCTCTCAAGCCCCTCTCTTAAGTCACCATCAATATCTTCGATATATCGAATTAGTGTTTCCACGGCCTCAATAGCCTTGAGTTCATTCTCACTCATCTGAATCCCTCGATATCCTTCCATGCAAGTCATCAATCGCATCCAACTGATCTAACAACTTTCTACAGGCAGTTCTGACAGCATCTGCAACTGAGACAAATTTCTTCTCATCACCAACATGAGTCTTGATATCATCAAGCAACTGAGCTGGTATGTCCAAGCTTACTTTGGGCATACATCGCGCACGACGAGGTATGAATAAGTATTACTCAGGTAATACTGGAGTAATATTAAACTCTCATACTCTCGATTTGACTATCTATTTCTGGGTGAATTGAACAAATCCGAGTTGCCCTCTCTGATAGTTGACTAAGTTGTACATCAATCTCTTCGGTAGGCGCACCTTGATCCAATAAGCTAGCTACTAGTGAAAGCCCACCCTGAATGGCACCGGCATCAAGGTACGCATCATTAGAAATTTGGCCAGCATCTCTTAGGTTTCCAAGTGCTTCTGAGAGAAACTCAACCTCTTCGGTAACATGCTCTGAAGTGGGGGTACCATTACTCGTGATTAGGCCCATTGAGGTTTGCATGATCTACCGAAATTGGTTTGTCTTTTGACTGTTATCAATTTCGTTGCACGAGTTCAACGAGGACACCTCCAGTTGAGGAGGGGTGTACGAATGCTATTAGTGAGCCATCTATACCTTCTGTGGGCTCTATGTTAATCATCCTAAATCCGTTTTCTATCAGTCTAGATATTGTATCATTAATGTCGTTGACTGAGAATGCTAACTGTTGCATACCTTCTCCGCGTTTAGAGATAAATCTACCAACAGGAGTATCTGGACCAAGAGGTTCCAATAGTTCGACCCGAGGAGAATTACCTACACCACTTAGCATCCTAATCCGTACCCCTTGCTCATTATTTACTTCATCAATACTGGATTCTAGCCCTAGGGCCTCCCAGAATGCTGTTGAAGCCTCGACAGAACGAGTAGCGATGCCGACATGGTCTATACTCGGCCTATCCATTATACTCCACTCGGTGATACCCATGTTCCAAAGACATCTCTCATAACTGCATTCATTTCGCCGATTGTCGCACCAGCCTTTGCTGCATCAATCAATGGCTCCATCACATTGATTCCTTCAATACATGATTCTCTTAGCCGGCCTAGAGTGGACTCTACCTTAGATTCGTCCCTGCACTCCTTGTGTGCCTGTAATCTCTTAATACAACGCTCAGTATTCTCAGAATCAATCTTCAATCCACTATCGTAAACTTCCGCATCATCATTATGGATATTGACCCCTACTACTCCTGTGTCTCCGCTTTCTATGGAATTTAGATTATTCCATGCACTCTCATGAATCATCTGTTGCTGGACACCTGCTTTGACGCAATTGAGTGCACCTCCTTTGGCATCAATTTCTTCAATTTTCTTCCTGGCTTCAGAAGCAATATTGGCAGTCATCTCTTCGACTAGATATGAACCTGCTAACGGGTCAACACTGAATGGAACTCCAGTCTCTTCAGCGATAATTTGTTGCGTCCTTAGGGCAATTGTGGCAGCCTCTTCAGTAGGTAAACCGATTGCTTCATCAAAACTGTTTGTGTGAAGTGATTGAGTACCACCAAATACTGCAGATAGAGCCTGGTATGCCACTCTTACTGTATTGTTTAACGGCTGTTGGGCGGTAAGGGTAACTCCTGCTGTTTGTGTGTGAAACCTGAGTTGAGTCGATCGAGGATTCGATGGATCAAACCTCTCATTTACCAAATCATGCCACAGCATTCTCGCAGCTCTGAATTTTGATACCTCTTCGAGAAAGTCATTATGTGAACTAAAAAAGAAAGACATTCGGGGCGCGAAACTATCAATCTCTAGTCCAGAATCAATAGCACTTGAAACGTATTGTAGAGCGTTTGATAGAGTCAACGATACCTCTTCCACAGCAGTACATCCAGCCTCTCGCATGTGATAACCGCTGATTGATATTGTATTCCACGAAGGTGCATTATTCATGCACCATTGCATAAGATCAGTAGTCAATCTCATTGATTGTTCTGGAGGATAGATGTACAGACCTCTAGCAATATATTCCTTTAGAATATCGTTCTGCACAGTACCCTTTAGATCTGACCTGTCAACACCTGATTCTTCGGCTGCAGCTACATACATCGCTAAGATTGATGTCGCTGGTGCATTAATCGTCATTGAAGTTGAAATATTTGACATATCTATAGATTTGAATAGTAATTTCATATCATCAATTGTATCAATTGGAACTCCCACTCTTCCAACTTCACCAAGGGAATGAGGATGATCTGAATCAAGCCCTAGTTGAGTGGGCAAATCGAATGCTACTGATAACCCGGTCTGACCGTTTTCAAGTAATGTTCTGAAACGCTCATTAGTATCTATAGCCGTAGAGAATCCAGCGTATTGACGCATCGTCCATAACTTACTACGATACATATCACTGTGAATACCTCGCGTGTAAGGTGGCAGGCCCGGATTTGGGTGGCCAGTAGGATTATGCCCTGCTGCATTAGAAGTATCAGAAGTGGCTACATCTGACCTATCCATTCCACTCATTGTGGTAGAACGAGGCTTATCCACGATATCGCGAGGAGGGAATGCACCATGAATAATGTGCTATTCATGGTACGAACATATCAAATTAGCAACATCCACAACTATCGCCACAATCATCAGCCTTTTGCTGATGTTCTACGCCTCCGGGACCATGTACATGCCCATGTGACAATTCTTCTGGGCTTGCATCTCTAACTGAATTCACCTCAACTTCGAAATGTAATGTCTTACCAGCCATTTGGTGATTGAAATCAACCCTCACAGTATCTCCCTCAATTGAATCAATTGCAAATTGTACGGGCCCCTGATCGCTATATGCAGCCATAACCATCCCTGGCTCTATCTCCATATCAGCCGGGAACTGATCACGCGGGATATCTTGGAACGCTGAATCATCACGGTGTCCATAAGCTCTATCCGGAGTAAGTGTAAATGATCTAGATTCACCAGCAGCTGCACCCATCATTTCTTGTTCAAATCCTTCAATCATATTTCTATAGCCTACTAAGAATGGTAATGGTTGTCCACCTACATTTGTGTCAAACACATCGCCACTATCGGGAAATGTCCCGGTATATGTTACAAAAGCCACTTTTCCATTTTCTATTACACTCATATTATCTCCTCACTGTATATCTATCAACAACGCTTTTCAGCGTGGATTCTTGTTCATTTGTCAATACTCCTTGCTCACATTTTTCCGAAATGAATTGTTTGGCTTCAGAAGCCGTCTGCCTCTCTCCGCGAGCCCAAATAGTACCTAGAAGGTTTGAACGATGCTCTTCAGCAATATCTAGGTCTACTAGTAGGCTCCGCATTTCGTATTTATATTCCATATGTCTACTACGGTCTAACCTCTTTGCACGATTTGCCGGTTGGAATGAGGACGTTCTAGAACGTCTCGGACGAGGTTTTGGCGGAGGTGTTGCCGAGGTCTCAACTTTAGGCTTAGTACTGGTTTTTGGTAGGGGAACTTTGACTTCTGTCTTAGCTCTCTCCTTAGATCCATCTATAATCTCCTTAGCGCGATCACTAACGGAATCCACTGTTTCAACTTCAATTATCTCATTTTGAGGCCTCAGTCCAATGGATTTTCTAGGGGTTCTCAGAATCTGTTGATCTACAACATCGGTTTCAGCGTCAGATTCAGGCTCCTCCTCGATAACCTCCTCGTCGACAACCTCTACAGTGGGCTCAGGCACGACCTCTGGCTCCGACTCAATTGGTAGCTCTGCTGGAGGTTTAGCTGGAGGTTTAGCCGGAGGTTTAGCCGGAGGTTTAGCCGGAGGCTTAGTTGATGTGGGAGCAGGCCTTTTGGTAGTGGATTTAGAAGGAGTCGTTGGAGAATTCGGATTCCCAAAAATGTCCCTCGGGACCGCCTTTGATCGTCTCCTCCTCTGCACTAGATAACCAGTCTCCAACACGGACGCATCATCCGTTTCTCATAAGGCTCACGGAGAGTCTCAATTCCATCTTACTATGGTTTGGTCCGTTCTTAGGCCCGGAGATATAGCACTCTCACTAAGTTCAGTAGTCTCCGATACACTCAGCATTCTCCTACCTAACTCGGCAATCATTGTCCCATTATCGACACAAAATGGCTTAGGTGGGCAATATGCAGTAGCACCTCTTTCATCACACATTATACGAGCCATTTCATTTATGCGAGCATTGCATGCTACTCCCCCTCCCAATAGCAACTCATCCTTTCCTGCATGTGCCATTGCCCTTTCTGCAACTTCTATACAGGCAGCGAACACGTGTTCTTGCAACGCCCAGCACACTTCTTCTAGCGGATGCCCATCAGCAACTTTCTGATTTGCAGCGGTCATAATTCCAGAGAAGGATAGATCCATTCCTTGCACGGCATAGGGCAAAGAGATTCTATCCAAAGTCCGAGTAGAATCGGACGAGAGCCATTTACTTGCAAGAGATTCAACCTTGGGCCCACCAGGGAAAGCCATTCCATGAGTGCGTGCAAACTTGTCTAGCATATTGCCAATTCCTATGTCTAAAGTTTCTCCAAGTACACGATATCTTCCCCCCTTGCGCGCAATAATCTGTGTATTTCCACCAGACACGTAGAGTAATACCGGATCATCACATTTTGTCTGATTTCTACCGATTTCGATGTGCGCCACGCAATGGTTAACTCCAACTAAGGGCACATCCCAAGAATGTGATAATCCGCGGGCAATAGATGCCCCCACTCTAAGGCATGGACCTAGTCCAGGACCCTGACTAAATGCAATTGCAGATATATCTGAGGAATTCAGTGAATTTGTCTCCATGAGATTTTGCAATAAATGACCTGCAATTTCGGAATGATGATCAGCAGCCTCACGAGGATGTATTCCACCCTCATCAGGAGCGTATAGGTCAGAACTGGATGGTAATGCCTCGCCATCTTGACTAACTAGTCCGAATGATAGGGTATGAGCAGTGCTCTCAATGCCCAGTATCATCGCCATCAGCCCATACGCAGCAGACATTGCTTTCAATCATCCCGTTCCTCGGGAGTCATGGGCCTACTGATATTGAATGCCGGGGAGATCGCCCATCTCGATTCAACTACACAAAACTCCCCTATTACTGGTCACGATATGAGCGATAGAGATTCTCACGTTTCTCCTAGTGGTTTGGGTATTCTGATTAATGGCGGAATCATCAAGATGATCTCTGATTCTCAATCACTTCAATCTGAATTTGCTCCTGATTGGGATGGCGAACATTCATCATCCAAATATTCAATTCTCGATGCCAAGGGTTGTGCAATTATTCCCGGGTTAATTGATTCACATACTCATCTAATTTGGGGAGGAGATAGGTCCTCAGAGTTGAGACAACGCCAGTCTGGTATGACTTACAGAGAAATATCCGATATTGGAGGGGGGATACGTCGCACCGTTTCTAGCACTAGAAAAATGTCTCTTGAAGAAATGGTTTCTACAGGACTCAGTAGAGTCAATGAAGCTTCTAAGTATGGAACCTCTGCCATGGAAGTAAAGAGCGGTTATGGACTAGATTCTAAGACAGAACTAAGGTTATTGGAAGCTGCATCACTGATTTCAACAAATTCTAAAGTTTCTATATTTCCTACTTGGTTGGGTGCCCATGATTTCCCAAAAGAAAAAGATAGAGCTCAATACATTGACGAATTATTGACTGTTCAGCTACCGAGTGTCGCTCAACAAGGCATTGCGAAATGGTGTGATATTTTCTGTGAAGATGGATGGTATACCAATGAAGAAACTGAATTGATTGCCAATCATGCTAAGGAATATGGCCTCGATTCTAGATTACATGTTGATGAGTTTGTAGATAGTGATGGTTTGGCACTTGCTGCAGAACTAGGTTCTGTTAGTGCCGACCATGTTGCTATGTCTAATCCCGATTCGAGACAGAAGGCTTCAGATGCAGGCACAATGCAGACTTTCCTACCTGGTACTCCATACGTATTGGGGAGCGCCTTAGATTTACCATTTACAGAATGCATAGAAAACAATTGGGCTTTCTCTCTGGCAACAGACTTCAATCCTAACTGTCGCATTCTTTCATTACCATTGGTTGCCAATATTTGTTGTACTAGGATGGGGCTAGATCCATTAGCTGCACTAATTGCTAGCACATGCAATCCAGCCACCACACTCTCTGATGAAGGAATCACTGGTAGAATCTCTGTAGGCGACTCGGCTAATCTGAATGTTGTTTGGTCAAGTGACGTAGATGGGTGGTGTCAGACGCCAGGAGAGAATCCATTCTCGCATAGTATCATTTCCGGTGTTATTGTATAATCTTATAATTAGTTTGTAATCAATTATTGCACTTTAAACAATAATAAACAATTTTTATCGTAATTCAATAAATATATTCACTTAAATTTCTACTATCCAGAATATTTGTGATCCGTCACTCAATTATCGCAACATATCTTGCCGATAACAATAGTTATCGGAAATAAAAATTGCAATATACAATGCAATAGCCTTGCAGTGTAGCCTTTTCCAAATAATTCGATAATTCAGCATAATATGCCCTACCAAATGGGTTCAATAGCATACGCGCAATCAAACTTTCATGGGCGATACTGCATACTGCATGAGATGCAAGGAAAATGTGTCAGTTAGGGACTCCAGAATCATAGCTATGAGTAATGGAAGGAGTAGATTGAGAGGTATCTGTTCTAATCCTGGGTGTGATTGCACAATTTCAAAGATCGTATCATGACAGAATGTTTCATTTGTATCCGCCTCGTCCTAACGTTGCGGGCTCGTGGTCTAGGGGTTATGACGTCGCCTTGACATGGCGAAGATCGCAGGTTCAATTCCTGCCGAGCCCACCAATAGAATTGAATAAATAATTACAGTTATTCAAAGACATAAGAAAATCTAATCCTACCCTTGCCCTTGTTCTTCTTTCCTAGGAATTTGATTTGGGGTATCACTGAGGTATTTGACACATGAGTTCCTGCACAGGGGCACAAATCAACCCCGTCGATCTCTACTACTCTCAGGTGTGTAATCGATGAAGGGATTCTGTGCATGAATTTTGTATGCCTCATCTGTTCATGAGAAATAATCCTAGATCTTTCCCATTCGTGAATATTGACATCCAAGTTTGAGGAAATTACTGCATTGGTGGCGTTTACCAGTTCGTCCGGATCAAATACTTCCTTATCTTCGAACAAAAGATCGACTCGGGAACTTTCTACAGATAGTTGATTCCCGACTGTTTCTGCCCCCCACAAATCTTCGGCAAGAGCAGATACTATGTGCTGAGCTGTATGCATCAATGAATGTCCATTTCTACGACTTATATCGATTTTACAAGTCACAGAATCGCCGATGCCAAATACATCAGGATCTTCCACTGGGTGTAGTATCATTTGTCCGGGTAAAACCTCATGCAAGTCCATTTGAGTGGATTTAGTAACCAATACTCCAGTATCTCCCGGTTGTCCTCCTCCGCGTGGATAGCAGTATGTCGACTCCAAGAGCACATTGTTACCCTCAAATCCGTGAATTATTGTTTCAAATTCAGGTGGATCTGTACCAGGATGTCTTGACATATGCAGTTTCTCTTGCATAATATCACTCGAAAATGGCTTGTAAGCCACCATTCAACAAATTATTGGAAAGGCTTTCACACTCTGTAGACATAACCCTATCACCTTCAAATGGCGAAACATGATTTCTGACCCATTCAATTATCTTTGAAACTCCGACACCTGGTAACTCAGATATCCGTTCGATTGCTTCGGCTGAACATATTAGTTCGTTAGCTAGTACCTGAGACAGTAACTGAGTTGATTTTAGTGAGCGGTATGTTCCGGTTGCGCCCATTGAGACGTGGTCTTCTTTACCCATACTAACTGGAATATTCGAAGTTGTAGTAGGATTTGCTAGTAAATGCAGTTCTGCTATGCAAGCTGCTGCTACATATTGGATAATCATGTAACCACTTTCAAGACCTTCCGACTTAGCTAGGAACGCTTTCTGTCCGCTCCAATTGGGATCTAGGACTTGATTGATACGTCTTTCAGAGATACTGGCTAATTCGTGACATGCAATGGCTATTGAGTCGCTAGCAAGTGCAAGGTTCTGACCATGGAAATTACCTCCACTGACAATATCTACTCCCTCTTCATCTACGAAAACTAATGGATTGTCAGTTGCACTGTTAATTTCAATCTCCAACATCCGGCGCGTCTCGGATAATAGATCGATTACTGGTCCATGTACTTGAGGCGCACATCTGAAACAATATGCATCTTGAACACGGTCGCAATTAGCATGTGATTCGTTGATATCCGAATCAATAACAAATTGTGTTATTCTAGCAGATGATATTGATTGTCCGCGTTGTGGCCTATTTAGGTGAATCCTAGCATCAAATGGAGCATGCGAGCCTCTTATTGCCTCTACTGAGCACGCTACACTAGCATCAGCAGCCATGACGAGCTTTTCCATATTGAGCAACGTAATTGCGAGATAGGCACACATTTGACTTGTCCCGTTGATTAACGAAAGCCCTTCTTTAGCATGCAATTTAACAGGATTTAGGCCCGCATTAGATAATGCCTCAGTACTAGGAATTTTTTCCCATCCAGAATCGGACCTGATCATACATTCCCCTTCTACCAATAATGCCAAGGACATATGTGAGAGTGGTGCTAAGTCCCCCGATGCTCCAAGTGAGCCAATCCTAGGGACCACAGGTGCAATTCCTTGGTTGACCATTTCAAGTAGCATTTTTACAATTTCGGGACGTATTCCTGAAACTCCTTTAGCCAGAGAATTCGCTCTAAATATCATCATCAGAAGGACATGTTCAGGCTCCATTAACTCGCCTACTCCACAGGCATGACTTCTGATTAGGTTGGCCTGCAAATCTTCTAGATCATTTCCATCAATTCGCACTGAAGACATTGCTCCGAATCCAGTATTAATTCCATAGACAACCTTGTCTGATTGAATGATATGTTCAATGGCTGAGCGAGAAGCTAACATTGAGTGAATTGCCTTGTCAGAAAGGTTAGCCCTTGCCATTCCGAATGACAAAGCGACCGCATCTTCCAGATTCAGTGTAATACCATCAATCGCAACGT
Organism: Methanobacteriota archaeon; assembly: GCA_002727275.1. Lineage (GTDB taxonomy): Archaea > Thermoplasmatota > Poseidoniia > Poseidoniales > Thalassarchaeaceae > Thalassarchaeum. Next base: position 75,870 of record PBWO01000019.1, on the reverse strand, counting down.
CGCGCACGAAATAGCGACAAGAGATACTCAAATAGAGTCATCGAGACTTAAACACACTATCCAATACATTACTATCGACAATATTTGGCATTGTAACGTCTAACTGATTATTCAATTCTGATGCTTGAGAAACGGTACTCATTGCTCCTGAATTACGTGCCCACGATCTCCTTGCTAAACCATTGATTACATCCCAAGAAATCATTGATTCAATTCTCCTTGACGATTCATCACTACCATCGATAAATAATCCAAATCCACCGTTTATTACCTCGCCCCAACCCACACCTCCTCCATTATGAAGGCTGGTCCAAGTTGCCCCACGAAACGAATCCCCAACAAAATTGTGTACTGCCATATCGGCTGTAAACATTGAACCATCGTGAATGTTTGCAGTTTCACGATATGGGCTATCTGTTCCACCGACATCATGATGATCCCTGCCCAAGACAATGGGGGCACTGATTCTTCCATCCGCAATTGCACGGTTGAACTCCATTGCAATCCTAGTACGTCCTTTTTCGTCGGCATAAAGAATTCTAGCTTTACTGCCAACAACTAGGTCGTGTTTGTCAGCTTCGACAATCCAACGAATATTATCTTCATATTGAGTATGTATTTCAGCAGTACAATTATCCGAAAGCTCACGTAATATTTCGATTGCAATTTGGTCTGTAACATGGAGATCTTTGCTATTGCCTGAAGTACATACCCATCGGAAAGGGCCGAATCCATAATCAAAGCACATAGGGCCCATTATATCTTCAACATAAGAAGGGTATCTGAATGAACCATCTTCGTTCATTACATTGGCACCAGCACGTCCGGACTCGAGGAGAAATGCATTACCATAATCCCAGAATATAGTACCTCTATCACATAATTTGTTGATACATTCCACATGTCTACGCAAACTTTTCTTAACCATATTTTTGAATTTGACTGGATCATCAGTGAGTAATTTTCTACCGTGTTCGAAATCGATACCAGCGGGCATGTATCCACCTAGCCACGGATTATGTAGACTGGTTTGGTCACTGGCTAAGTCTGGAGTAACTTGTGACTCGACAAGATGCTCTAATAGGTCTACAATATTACCTAGATATCCAATGGAAACCGCTTCTTTATTCTCGATTGCACTTCTTGCGCGGAATGTCAACTCATCCAAATCATCGTAAAGTTCAGTCAACCATCCCTGAGAATGCCTCTTGTTTGCAGCAACTGGATCAATTTCAGCAATTATGCAAACCGCGCCTGCAATTACAGTGGCTTTTGCTTGTGCGCCGGACATACCACCAAGTCCTGAAGTCACATACAATACACCGCCTAAATCATCTCGGTCTTGCAGATTAAGGTACTTTCGAGCAGCATTAAGGATAGTAATTGTAGTTCCGTGAACGATACCTTGGGGTCCAATATACATGTACGAGCCAGCTGTCATCTGCCCATATTGGGATACTCCCAGTGCATTCATCCTCTCGTAATCTTCTTGTTTAGAATAATTGGGAATTACCATTCCGTTAGTAACCACTGCCATTGGTGATTCTGCCGAGGAAGGAAATACTCCCAATGGATGACCTGAATACATGACGAGTGTTTGATTATCATTCATTTTAGACAGATATTGCATTGTAAGCAGATATTGCGCCCAATTCTGAAAAACCGAGCCATTCGTACCGTATGTTACCAATTCGTGAGGAAATTGGGCGACATTGGGATCCAAATTATTCTGAATCATGAGCATTATTGCAGCAGCGGAATTACTGTTTGCGGCATATTCCGAAATATGTCTCGCATGCATGCTGTAAGTTGGCCTAAATCGATACATGTAGATATGACCAAACAGTTCTAATTCATTCAAGAATTCAATTGCCAGTTCTTGATGCCATTCAGGAGGGAAATACCTTAGTGAATTCTCTATTGCTAATCTCTTGTCAATATCATCCAATACTTGAGGGCGACTAGGGGCGTGTGGAACAGAATTATCCAAGGGTTGGGGAGGAGGTAATTCTGATGGAATACCAACCGAATAATCAATCAAATTCTCACCAACCTAATCTATCCGTGCATGTGTCGCGTAATTCGGACATTATCTTTTCACAGTCCGTGATTACAATGTCAATGTCATGTTCTATGGTATCTACATCATTTCCACTAACGTACTGAGTGTTTATCCTCACATTCATCTGAGCAATTATTGCAGAAGTTCTTGCCAATTCGGCAGAAGCTGCAAGATCTGTCAGGGCATTAGAATTGCAACCACGACATAAAACCAATATTTGTTTCAATAATGAGTGTGCGGCCTGTGCGGTTTCGAGTGGGGCCAGTGCAGCTACAATTGTTGCCTCTCTAATAGCATCAGAACGTTTAGTGGAGTCATCTTCATCCTTAGGTAGCCGGTAGGCAGCCATCACTGCATCAAATGCTAATGCATCCTTTTCAGCGAGTGTAATTGCTTCATCAATACGTTCATCGGAATCCTGAACTATCATATTTGCAATACCATGTCCTTCAGACCATTTGTCACTTTTCAGAGTGAGATGAGATACCATAGTGGCAAGTGAATGCGCGTGTGCTAGACTCAAAGCAGCTACCGAACCTCCTCCTGGTGTGGGATTAGATGATGCAATTGAATTCAGAATCGATATGTATCCATCATTCATACTATCTCTCCTGTATTGCCCATTCTATGATGCTATTATATGGCTCAAACTCAGATAAAACTTCTAACATTAGCCCATCTATTGCAATACGTACTAGTGATTCATCATCAGCAACAATATTGCCATTGTAATGACGCCCCGCATCTAGCATAGCATTTAGTGGAACTAGTCCAACTAATTCACTAGCAACAATAGAAAGCCCAATTTTTTCCGCCTCTACACGTATGGCTTCTGTGACATCATGCAGTCCGGTTACTGAGTAATCTAGCAAGTTCATAGATACCTGAGCTGTATCTTCATCATACATCCATCCTGCAGCCTGTAAGTGCTTGAATATTCCAGGATCTCTGAGTGGTTTACCATCTTCTCCACGCATAGTAACACCATCTGCATCCTTGATTATTGAACCACTAGTTCTAATCTTTGATGCGATAGAGTTAGCTTTGGATTTATCATGAGTATTGAGATTTACATTGTAAGCAATTAGAAGACTCCTTGCGCCTGTTGCTGTAGCCCCCATAGATGGTTTGAACTCTGCGGGACCATAATCGGGAAGCCACTCATCTTTGACAATCTTTTCAGATAGCCCCTCATATTCGCCCTTCCTGATATCGGGTAATCGTACTCTCTGTTCTGTAGTAGCTGAATTTGCATAGAGGTATACTGGTAGAGAATGTTCTCGAGACACGGCCTTAGCGAATCTGCGAGAAAGCTCAACACATTCATCCATAGTAACCCCACTAATTGGAATAAATGGTACGACATCTACTGCCCCCATTCTTGCATGCTCACCTGAATGTTGACTCATGTCGATCATATCCAATGCAACTCGAGTGCATTCAATGACTGTCTGCAATACTGCTTCTGGTTCTCCTACCATGGTGACGACTGTTCGATTGAAGTCTGCACCCATGTCGATGTCAAGCAGTGAAACATCGTGATTGTCCATGATCGGTTGGACGATTGAATCGATGACTGAACTATCCCTGCCTTCACTGAAGTTAGGAACACACTCTACCAAGCGTTGTGTCATGACAGGGGGTCGTAGCGCTCGCTGATGAGCATTGCTGATTAGCCATATAACTCATCAGGGGACTCAACTCCTGACTCTCGCTTTTCTCTAACCTTAGTCATAGCACTAGAGAAATCGTCTTCCTGGCATGAATCTCTGCCTTCCGAAATAGCTGTCATTGCAGCTTCTGTGACAACAGACTTGATTTCAGCACCACTGAAACCTTCTGAAGTAATTGCAAGCTTTCTGGTATCGATATTATCTTTCATAGGAAGATTTCTACAATATACTCCAAATATACTCTCACGGGCTTCAACATTGGGCAAGTCAATATTGATTACTCTATCAAATCTACCTGGCCTCAGGAGTGCAGGATCTAGTAATTCAGGACGATTTGTAGCAGCGATTATCTTGACATCATCTAATGCATCAAATCCATCTAACTCTGCTAGTAACTGCATCAATGTTCTCTGAACTTCACGGTCTCCGGACGTTGCAACATCTAATCTCTTGGAGCCAATAGAATCAATTTCATCAATGAAAATTATTGCAGGACTGCGTTCCCTAGCCAAGTCGAATAATTCTCTAACTATACGGCCTCCTTCACCGATGTACTTCTGTGCCAACTCAGAACCCACTAGCCCCAGAAATGTGACATCAGTTGAGTTAGCAATGGCCTTTGCTAACACCGTCTTTCCTGTACCCGGAGGGCCTGTGAGTAAAACTCCCTTAGGTGGGGTGATACCAAATTCTATGAAAGATTCAGGACGATTCAATGGTAACTCGATCGACTCTCGTAATTCTTTGATTTGCGCATTTAAACCTCCTAGATCGTCGAAACTACTGTCGGGCCTTTCAAGAATTTCTGCACTGGTAACTATTGGATCCCAAGAGTCGTTCAAAACCTCGATTATTGATAGTGAATCCTGATTCAGTGCTACTCTAGCCCCCGGCTTGATATTTTCTGCGTCAATTCTACTGTTTATAGTAACTAAGAATACTGTCCCATTAGAACTCCTGACAACCGCCTTGTCATCGACCCTATCTTGAACATGACCGACTACGAATGGTGGTTTACGAAGCGAGCGAATTTCTTCATCTAGTGAATTTACTCTTTTCTTTAGCCTAGAACATTCATTCTCAAGATATAATTTCTCAGTCAATAATTGCTGGGCATTACTTGACAGGTCCTTAAATTCCCTACGTAACTGAGTCAATGAATCCTGGCTCAAATCATCTCCGCGGGGGCTATCATCTGCCTCAGCCATGATTGTGATTACGGCCACTGCATTATTGATGCTTCCTTCCCTAAGAGTAATCCGATAATGACCCCTGTGAGGCCCATGGCTGTATGCGAATTGTGTGGTGCCGAGGGTGTTTCAACCAATAGAGGAATAGTTTCTAACGTTACACTGGATGTATGCTCAAAATGCACAGATTCGATGGGTATTGAGTTGCATAAGTCGCCTTTTGAGCAAAATCCAGTAAAAGTACGAAAGACATCTACACGTACTATTCATGAGAATAATGAACATGAACTATCCAATGATTTCCATATTAGATTGAGGAATGCACGTGAGAATATGGGGTGGAGTCAGAAGGAATTGGCTAACAGAATGAATGTTAGAATAAATTCGATACAGAAGGCGGAATCTGGAACTAGGCCTACTGATGATCTAATAAACAAACTAGAGAAAGTACTCGATGTTAATCTAAGAGAAGAATCCGATGCTGGCAGGGATTCCATGGTATCGCGCACATCATCAAGAGGGATGACTATTGCTGATGCGTTAGATGAATTCCTACAGCAGGGTGATTAAATGGAAATTGTTCCAATTCATATAATCCATCTCGACCAAGATGACCCTAAGAAGTGTACTGCTAGGGCAATCTCTGCAGCAGGATTGGCCACACTGCATCAAGATACATCCGGAGCACCATCCAGAGGAATACTACTGGATCCTACAAGTGGCTCAATACAAGGCCCCGAAGATAGTAGAATAATCGATGTGGGTGGCTCAGTAGTCGCCTTAGACTGCTCGTGGAAGCAGATTAGACCATCAATCGACTCGATTACTAAGTCAACAAGTTTGATTCCGCGCACTCTTCCTGTATTGTTGGCTGCAAATCCAGTATCATGGGGTAAGCCCGGTAGGCTTTCAACTGCAGAAGCTATTGCAGCATCGCTGATAATATTGGGCAGAGTTGGTCAAGCTAAATCGATATTGAATGAGTTACCATATGGTAATGAGTTTCTGTCATTGAATGAACATCCTCTAGAGGCATATAGTCGTGCTAGAACAACCGAGGAACTTGTGAAAATTCAATGGGAATTCTTCGATGAACCAAAATCATCTGACTAGAGAGCCCGGTGGCATATCAGATTCGGGTGTTAACACACGAACATTACCGTCTTCGTCATCAGCTGCTAGTAACATACCCTCGGACAAAACTCCTCGTAATTTACGAGGTCGTAGATTAGCTACGAAGACAACATCGAGGCCATCTAGTTGAGATGCAGTATAGTGTCCCTTCAATCCAGCACAGACCGTTCTAGTTGAATCCGGTCCATCCTGAATCTGAACTACGAACAATTTGTCTGCATTGGGATGATCCTCAACTGAGACAATCTTCCCAGTCCTCATTTCAACTTTTACGAAATCCTCGAAGTCGATTAGACCATCTCCTGTATCATCCTCATCAGGTGAAGATTCATTGTCCTTGCTATCTGCTAGTGATTTCTCATGTTCAAGAATTGATTCTAATTCCAGACGCTCGAAGAGTGGATTCGGGCTCTTATTATTCCAAGAAAATTCGTCCGAATTAAATGCATCAAGCCAATTAACGGTATCGATATCTTGAGAATATCCTAACATCTCCCATAACCTATCTGATTGGAATGGAATGAATGGACGCAGTGTAACTGCAAGACCTCGACAAAGTAGCCAACTATACGCTAGTGAAGAAAGTGATTCCTTAGCATCAGGATTTTCAGGAGATTTGAGATGGTTCCATGGCGCGGCTTCTTGTAGTATTGAATTACCTAATTGGGCAATAGACATGATACTACGCAATGCTTCTTTGAAACGGTGTTTTTCCAAAGAATCTGTAGCTGATTGGAGGTATTCTCTAACTTGTGAAATCTCGCCCCCATGTAGGGATTGATCATAGTATTGTTCTAGTGGATTCACTGAGTCATGTGGAAGTCTGTGGGCTAGAGTCAACACTCTGTGCACGAAATTAGCATATGTACCGATTAGCTCGTTGTTTACGCGGTCAACATACTCATCCCATCTGAAATCCGAATCGTGCCCTTCTGGCATATTGATTGACAAGTAATATCGCAATGTATCTGGATCATACCTTTCAAGAAACGAAGGGAGCCAAACTCCATGTTTCCTACTCTTACTGAATTGTCCTCCTTGTAACATCAGGTACTCGTTAGCTGGAACATTGGTTTCAAGTGCTAGTTCACCTGGTTTAGGTGCACTACTTGGGGGATTACCAGAAGCAGCTGAATTCATACCCATGATTATTGAAGGCCATATTATCGTGTGGAATGGGATGTTGTCTTTCCCCATGAAATAGATATGTTTGGGAATCTGCCCATCTGAATCAACCTTCCACCAATCTTCCCAAGCATCAAGTCCCCTGGGATGTCCAGCATTAGTTGCGTATCTTTGTGCCCATATACGGGCACATGTATAGTATCCTTGAACGGCCTCGAACCAAACATAAACTCGCTTGGAATCCCAATCATCACCCTCTAGGGGTAGAGTGATGCCCCAGTCAATATCCCTAGTTACCGCTCTAGGGCGCAAGCCCATATCTAGCCAATTTTTTGTCATGGCACGAACATTGGGCTTCCACACCTTGGATTGTACCCCATATCTCTCAGTAAGTTGCTCTTGGAACATATCTAACCTGAAAAACATATGATCGGTATCTCGGATTTCAACGGCTGCATCCGGATCAAGTTTGGATACTGGATTCAGCAACTGATTTGCCTCGTAAGTAGCTCCGCATGAATCACACTGATCTCCTCTAGCACCATCAGCATCACAAATAGGGCATGTTCCCTCGACGTATCTATCTGGCAGGAATCTGACTTGACCATTAGAGACTGAACAATATTGTTGCATTGTTGTTTGTTCTAAATAGCCTGCCTCAAGAAGATCCCGAAAAACTTCTCTTACAATTTCTTTGTGCAACTTGTCGGTTGTTCTGTTGTATAGTGCCCCCCCGTATTCTATGCCCCGCGAATCCACATTATTCACCCATGAACAGCCAAGATCCTCTAGAGATTTAGTATTAATTTCGTGAAAACGATCTACTATTTCCTGGGGCGGAACTTCTTCTTGCTCAGCGGTGAGGGTGATTGGGGTTCCATGTTCATCTGAGCCGCTGCACATCAAAACTCTACGACCGCGGGCCCTCTCATACTTGTACTGAATATCAGCCGGTAGACAGTTTCCGGCTACGTGCCCAAGGTGCAGAGGGCCATTTGCATAAGGCCATGCCATGAATATGGCAACGCGGTCAGAATTGGCACCCATAACACGGATTGGGGAAGCCACATGTTTATGTCATAATCGCCCACCGCAGGGTTAGGGATGTACAAATTCCATTCTTCCACATATGGGAAAACTGAGAGGCACCGAATTTGAGTGACTATACGTTGATTGTTGCCTATGCGTTGATTGCGCTGGGAGCGTCTTTCCTATGCAGCATACTAGAAGCCGTACTACTTTCAACATCACACGGGCACATCAAATCATTATCTGACAAACATGAAAAAATTAGTTCAGTATGGTATAATTGGAAAGATGATCCCGAGCGTCCATTAACAGCAATACTAACTCTCAACACTATAGCACATACCGTTGGAGCTTTGGGTGTTGGTTCTGAAGTTGAGAAAGCATTCGAAGGCGAGTATGTAATTGCGGGTTCTGCGGCAATACTGACCATTGCAATTCTATTACTTAGCGAAATATTACCTAAGACCATTGGCGCTCTTTACTGGAGGAGATTAACCATTCCTTCATACTATGCAATGCACTATTTGATGATCCTATTGTGGGTGATAGTCAAGCCAATTGAAATTACTCGATCGTTACTACCTGCAGTCGAGACTGAGACAGTTACTCGGACTGAGCTTTCAGTTCTTGCCGACATTGCAGAAGAATCTGATCAGATTGAGGAAGATGAAGAAGCGGTAATTCAGAACGTACTACGTTTGAAGGAGATTTCAGTAAACGAAGTAATGACTCCTAGAGTAGTGATTACTACTGTACAGGCAGACGAGACGGTCAAAGACGTGCTAGATCGGATCCCCATTATGATATACGGCAGGATGCCTGTTACTGGCGATAGTATAGATGACATCAAGGGGATGGCCCTTAGAAGTGAGATTCTTCGTAGAGCCGCTGTTGATGATTATTCAAGTAATATGTCTCAAATTTCCAGAGATATCGTCTCATGTAAGCAGGACGATTCTGTAGATAAGGCACTTGATGTCCTATTGGAGAATAAGATTCAGATGTTGATGGTCAAGGACGACTTTGGTGGAACTGTCGGACTAATCACCATGGAAGACGTGATTGAGACATTGCTAGGTGTAGAGATTGTTGATGAGTCTGATCAAGAAGGGATAGATGATGGAGTACATCACGAAGACATGCGAGAGTTGGCTAAGCAAAGGTATGAAGAGTCTGAATAGAATTACTTATCTTTCTCGTCTAACATTCCGCGTTGTTCAGCATAGTCTCCTATAGATTGTAATCTCTGAATAAATCCTGAATCGGATTGGGTCTTTTCCGCTGTTACTAGCCACACCCCGCCAAAGAGCCTATCCCAGAAGCCCAATTTTTCCTCGCCACGTGTTCGCAGGAATCGGTCGATTATTGGAATTAATAGCAATGTCAATGAAATGCCCACATATACCTTAGTCCCAGTAGTCCAATCTGTACCTTCAGAGATTAACAACAACGCACCAAATAGACCAGCTAGAATTATGGGGATGTTGGCACTCTTTGCTATATGGTAGAGGAACATTGGATTGTCGCCTCTGGTATTGACAAATTGAGTACCGGTGATAATATTGCCAGTAGATTTTGAAAACTTAGATGGTAAGTAGAACATGTTGCCTAATGCCATTAATAATGCGCCAATAATTGGGAATGTAGGATCTGCGTCAGCTTGACTCATTACTACTGCTGTGAGTATCATTATCCCCCAATTAGCAGTAGTATCGACTAGATATCTCCCCGATGCTCGTACAGTACCGGCTGGCTCAAAGCCATCAGGCATCACTCTTGGAACTCGTTCCTTCTTTGCCTTCTTTGCCTTCTTCTTTCTACCACGTCTACGTGACTTCTTCTCCTTCTTTGGTTCAGGGGCAACGGGTTCGGGTTGAGCAACGGGTTCAGGAACTGCCTTTGCAGGATCGTCATCAGGCGTATCTGTCTGAATTTTCTCAGCTTTTTCTAGTAATCCCATACTCAACCACCGTAAATCTCACCCATCTTGGTGAATAACTCAAACCCTGGTGATTCGACAAACTCGTTTATCTTATCCTGAGGTAAATCCCCTAATTCAGCATTTATCATGGCAAAGAACTCTTTGCGAGTAGTTTCATCAGTGGAATCGGGATCAGCACCAACACTTTCGAATAACTTGAATGATTCAGATGCTAGGAAACGTTGAACAAAATCATCTGGCATATCTCCTAACAGGCTATTGACTACATCGAAGAATTCGGCAAAATCATCAGAACCGTGGTCATCAATTTCTCCTTCATCCTCTCCAGATTCGGGAGTATCCGGTGCACTAATCAACTCGACAGTTGCTTTGACGGCCCTGACTTCTTGCTGCTGCTTTTTCCTAAGTACAATGATCTCACGGTCGAGCTCTGAGCCGAATCTATCAGAAAAACGATCTAGCAGGGTACCGACCTCACCAGTAGCTATTCTATCGATATGCCCGTACATACTATCGCGTGAATCTGAAGCTAAAGCTGGATCATTAGCCTTGCGACTCTCCCATTGAGATTTGAAGTCACTATTATTCGAATCTTCATCGTTATCTTCGATAAGTTTGCTAGCAATTTCAGTATCTTCAATTTCTTCTATCGGGTCTTCCAATGGTGGCGGAGGTGGAGGTGGTGGTAGAGAGATACCAGGGGGCAGTGGTGGCAGCGGTAACTCATCGATTTCATCAGCATCGCTCATAGGACTACGTATGCGTTAGCAAGTCGCCATTATTGAAAGTTCTCTGAAAGAGAGTCGTATCAAGCCCAGTTAATTCGGCATTACCTTAGCCCAGCCTTTCAGAATTAAGAATCCCCCCATACTCTCTGGTACGTTGAACACATCGCCAGTAGAACCTTCGATTTCACAATCTAATATCCTTGCGCGGACATCATCCTGAATAATTTCAACATTAAATGAATTTGAAGAACTGAATACAACCGCCTCATTGAGTGCATCAAACCTATCAGAAGTTTCAGGGTCAAGTCTACTAAGGGGTAGTTCAGTAACTCTCAATCCACATTTCCCATGTAGACTGCCTATCCAACGAATAACGCGTTTAACATCAACTGTGACATTTTCATCAGTCTCTCCAGCTTCACCCAAAACTACTGCTGAGTCGCCCTTCACTAGTTCAAAGAATGCGGCTGTACCTTTTTCACCGAAAACTGTTTTTGATGAATCAGAAGTTAATCTTTCAATCTTTGAATCATTCAAGCATTGCTCAGAAAGTGAAAATATGTTCTTCTTGCTAAACGATTGGATCTTACAATCTGGACTACGAAGTCTCTGTTTCATGATTTCATCGAGTTCATTTAGGATAATATCATTCTCATCTTTTTTCAAGGCAATGTTTCTCATTTTTTCAATTAGAGTTTTTTGCCCGGAAGAAAGACGGTCTTTCCACCTTCCACTGTCATTACTCATCAGTGCCTGAACATTAACTCCTTCTCCGCGGATATGATTCACTAGTTGCCGGCGTGCATTTGAGTCAAGATGCAAATATTTGGGATCACGAATGTGGATATGGAATCCTCGGTGCCCAGAAAATGAAACCTGCAAATACTTCTCTTCGAAACCAAACTCAGGAGATAAGAAATCCGACCAAAGTGTCCATGCTTGTTCTTGAATTAATTCCAACATACTTGGGAAATCGCGATCGGAAACTCCAGGAAGGTGGTCTCCATCCAAATCAAAAATCAAGTCAGCACCCTTCCAGCCTTTATCGACCATTTTTGTTTGGAATGGGTCTGTATAGTATGCAGTACTGTGGAAACATGAATGAGGCGAATTCATCTTCAGGTAATTATGTAATTCTGGTTTAGTACCAAATCCAACATGACGAGCCGGTGGCAGATTCCCCCAAGGTATGAACATCCATTCTCTAGATCTAAACCTAGGAGGCATCCAAATGGAATCGGTAGATATTGAGTTGTAATAGTCTGAAAACCTGACAGCGAAACGACTCCAGCCCTCTGCCATGATGTGATTCAGAAGTCTAGGCAAATGAACTTGGCTAATCCAAATTCAGATTGACAATCTCTCTACCTTCAGTAGAAGGCTCAGCCCCTGTGAGTTCGATGTATGCCTCCCAACAGACGTATTTGTCATCCAATACTATAGCTTCTGCAAAAGTCATCGCCTTTCCAGTATGGGAGCAAACAGGACCTAATTGTCCTGTAGCCGTCGACAACTTGGAAGGGTCTGGCATGTACTTTCGACAGAAGCATGGCTATTGACTCTTACTTTCACGAAGTATGTAATTAGTAGTCGTTTAGTACTAGCAATCGCACGACCGTAATATAGCATGCTCATACGCATAGGACACTCCCCGGACCCTGATGATGCTTTCATGTTCCATGCAATGACAAACGGCCTAATCGACACCGCAGATAGAGTGTATGAACATCGACTATTGGACATCGAATCTCTAAACCAAAAATCGGCTCAAGGAGAGTTTGAAGTATCTGCCGTAAGCATTCATTCATTCCCAAAAATTTCACATCATTATTCATTGACTAATTGCGGCGCATCCATGGGTGAGGGATATGGACCAATTCTAATTTCTAATAGTGAATCCAACATCGGCGAGGCGAAGGAATCAGTCATTGCGATTCCGGGTCTTGGGACTAGTGCTTATCTAGCGCTCCGACTAGCGTTGGGCGATGTGCAGACTGCAATTGTACCATTTGATGATATCATTCCATCACTACAGCGTGGTGACTATGATTTCGGAGTAATTATTCACGAGGGCCAACTAACTTGGAGGGACGAAGGAATGTATCACATCCTTGACTTCGGACAATGGTGGCAAGATAGAACTGATGGACTGCCCTTGCCACTTGGCGGCAATATCATACGTAAAGATCTGGGGTCTGAATTGTGCAGTTCGATAGCTGAAGATATTCGTCATAGTATCGAATATGCACTGGAGAATCCAGATTCAGCACTTGAATTTGCTAAGCAATGGGGTCGAGGCATTGACGATGATACCAATCGAAGATTCGTAGGAATGTACGTCAATCCTAGGACAATTGATTATGGCCCAGATGGTAGAGAAGCTGTTAGGAGGTTTCTGGCGGAAGGGCAGAAGATTGGCCTCGTCGATGAAAGATTCGATATTCAGAGCATGGAATTCATAGGTGAATGAATGTCAGATAAGCCCGAAGTTAGTGAATTTGGTTCTGTTGATCCAGCGCCAGCATCAGATAGTGGAAAAATCGCAGAATTGAGAAGTACAATTTGTAATGAAAATGAGAAAATGTTCTTGAGAATGAGGGCATTATTTGCACTTAGGAATCAAGGGGGACCTGAAGCTCTTGATGCATTGGCCGCAGCATTTTCATCTCAATCTGCTCTTCTAAAGCACGAAATAGCGTATGTGATGGGGCAGATGCAAGACTCGTATGCTGTTCCTTGTCTTATTGAGCGCTTGAGCGACGATCATGAGGACCTTATGGTTAGACATGAGGCTGCCGAAGCTTTAGGGGCAATAGGTGATAGAACTGCTATCGACACGTTGATGCAGTATAGAGATGATCCTGAGCCAGTAATTTCTGAGTCTTGTGAGGTAGCAATTGATTTGCTCGAATGGGTTGAGAGTAAGAGACTGAATTATGATAACTAGTCAAATTTAGCCCAAATCGCTCCTTCACTAACACCGCAAACCAGATCAAGGTACAAATCAAGACCCTTTACTGCTTCTGGATCTAATAGGTTCCAAACCTCTGTTGAGTAATAGTTGTCTAATCTGGTCTCAGTTAGTCCAGTAGATGCTGATGCTTGCTTAATCACCTCGGCTCTCCATGATAGATCATTGTAGAATTTGTCTAGTTGCTCAATCATGTCTGAATGGGCCTCAGACAAAGATATCATATCAGTATCTTTTCTAGCGGCAAATACGCCAAAAACCATTGGTAATCCTGTAATTTTTGTCCATTCTGCACCCAAATCCATTACGATTAGTTTGGGATTTGATTTGGACTCGATTAAGGCCCTATCACCTATGATTAAGGCGCCATCACACTCTTCGAGCATCTGCCCTAAATCGGGTGCCATCTCTACCCTCCTGGGGTCTAGGCCCTTTTCATTTAGAATCCAATCTAGTAATTGTCTTGATGAAGAAGAATCTGTAGGAACTGCGATATCGCGCATATTTTCTAATGGTCTATTTCCAAAGATTAGTACGGAACCTGTACTCTCTCTACTCACTATTGCTAGATCCGGAAGTAACATTAGTTCGTCTTTGTTTTTGGCATAATCTGCAGTTGGAATTGGAGCTGCAATACAGTCTCTCCTAAGTACGTGACCACATAGCCAAGAAGGTGGGGCAGAGAAAACTTTCCAGCGTTCAGAAATGCCATAGAAAACTGGATCGCAGTTACTGAAAGAAACCCGTCCAAGAACATCTGTCCAACTCATAATTTCACCAACTATTTACTGGAAGATTTATTCTTAGTCCATTAAAATCGGATTCAACCTCGATGAAATGATCATAAGTAGAGTTTCGTCTAATCGGTGTTGAGTTCGATGACATAATCAATCTGACCAACTCTGCCTCAGATGTATCAAGTCTAGTCGTGCTACCAGCATCGTGCATGATTTCCTCATGGCCTACGGTTCCGTCGATATCATCGGCACCAGCATTAAGACAGATTGCAGAGAGATGATCGCCCAAATTCATCCTATACGCCTTGATATGGGGAATATTGTCCAACATGAGACGAGATACTGCAATCATTCTTACTACTTCACTCGAAGTTGCTAATTGCGCTTCTGGAAGGCGAGAAAAATCTGGTAAGTAGGGGTATGGTACAAAGCATTGGAAACCACTGGTTGTGTCTTGTTGATTACGCAAACGAATCAAATGCTGAATGCGTTCTTCGGTGGATTCAACAGTACCAAAGAGCATTGTACAATTTGTAGGGATACCAAGTTTGTGCGCTGTTGCATGAACCTCCAGATACTCATTAGATGACTCTTTACCACGACAAATCCTATCTCTCACAGAATCGACTAGAATTTCTGCTCCTCCGCCCGGTATGGAATCTAGTCCTGATTCATTTAGAATCTCTAATGTCTTGGCAATAGAAATCCCGGATCTTTTTGAAATGTGTATTATCTCTATCGCTGTTAATGACTTGATATGTATATGAGGAAATTCATTCTTGATAGTAGAGTATATCTTAGCATAATGCTCGACTTTCCAATCAGGATGTAAACCACCTACAGAATGGACTTCATCAATTTCAGAAGCAACAGGAGAGATTCTTTCAATGTATTCATTCGGCATCATCTCGTAAGCATCATCGTGTTTAGGTCCTTTACGGAATGCACAGAATCTACATGCAAGTGTACAGATATTTGTAGTATTGATATGCAGATTTCGATTGTAGAATACATTATCAGAATGTCTAGCTAGTTTGACCATGTTTGCTAACGAAGTGACACTAACAAGAGATGGTTCAAGCATCAAATTGATCCCGTCATTTTTGGAAAGTCTACCAGTCTTGATTAACTTGTCAAGACATGATTTTACGAATTGATTAGAGGAAACAGAAATTGGTATTTCAATTCTAGATAGGCGTTGCCTCCAATCGTCATCTGACATCCGTTTACTCCCCCTCATTACTTGGTACATGCCATGCAATTTTAATTCAACTATGACTCTTCTTGAATGTATGTTCATGCTGGAAACCATCAATAGCCAAACTACCTGTTTGGTATCATGCGCAATGGGGGGATGGGGCTAGATTTGCAAGCATTGGATGATATGGCCCGGCGATGTAGAGTAAGTATTGTTAAAATGACGCATGCTGCTAATTCGGGCCACCCTGGCGGTTCATTGTCTGCAATAGATTTACTCGCCGCTTTGTATGGAACTAGGATGAAAATTGATCTCAATGATTCGAATTGGTTCGATCGAGACCGATTCATCATGAGTAAAGGTCATGCTAGTCCCGCTGTTTATTCTATATTGCATGAGATAGGATATCTTGACGAAAGTGACTTGATGTCATTTAGAGAACTAGGCTCGGTTTGTCAGGGTCATGTCGACATGAAATGGACTGATGGTGTGGATTTCTCTGCCGGTAGTCTCGGAATGGGACTGTCTTTTGGCCTAGGTTGTGCCCTCGCCGCTAGAATGGATGACAGTGAGAGAAATATATGGGTCATGCTTGGTGATGGGGAGATTCAAGAAGGAGAGGTTTGGGAAGCCTTCATGGCTGCCGATTTCCATGCTCTTGGTAATTTGAATGTGATTATTGATAGGAATAGAATCCAGAATGATGATTTCGTCCACCTACAGATGGAGGTAGGAGATGTGGCTGCTAAATTATCTTCCTTTGGTTGGACTGTCAAAGAGATTGATGGTCATTCAATGAAAGAAATTGTTGATGCTTTACAATGGGCCGAATCACATAATTCCGGCCCCGCTGCTATTGTAGCAAATACTGTCAAAGGAAAGGTAGTATCATTCATGGAAAATAATCCCTCATTTCATGGTAAAGCACCAAATGATCAGGAGTTAGCATTAGCACTGGAGGAGTTAAAATGAGTGCTCCGTCATCGGGAGGTGCATCCAGAGATGGATATGGAAAGGGTCTACTCCGACTGGCATCAGATCCAAGAGTCGTAGTACTAGAAGCGGATTTAGGAAAATCCACCAAATCATGTCATTTTAGAACAGAATTTCCCGATAGGACATTCTCAATGGGAATTGCAGAACAAAACATGATGCTGGTTGCTGCCGGTATGGCATCATCTGGCAAGATCCCGTTTGCCAGTACCTTTGCTATTTTTACAGAGCGAGCATTTGAACAAGTTAGGAATGGGATAGCTAGGCCTGAAATCACGGTCCATATCTGTGGTAGCCACGGAGGAATTCACACCGGTACCGATGGTAGCAGTGCTCAATCAATTGAAGACTTAGCCATCTACAGAACTATACCGGGAATGTCAGTCATAACTCCATCTGACGATTTATCTGCAGAAGAATTAACCGTACAATTGGTTGATCATGATGGAGCCACATATATGAGAACGGCTAGGAACAAAACTCCTCGGATATACAATGAAGAATCTGTAGCCCAATTAAGGATAGGAAAGGGTTCACTGATTAAGAATGGAGAAGATGTATGCATCATTTCTTGCGGAGTAATGGTAATTGAAGCAATGAATGCTGCCGAAATACTTGCTGCTGAAGGAATTAGTGCTTCAGTCGTAGATATGCATACTTTGAAGCCTTTAGATTCTAAATTAATTCAGAAACAGATTGAATCTTGTGGATGTTTAGTTACCGCGGAAGATCACTCTGTTATTGGAGGGTTGGGTGGGGCAGTGTCAGAATACCTCGCGACTAATGTATCTGCTCCGCTAGAAATGGTTGGAGTCAGGGATACATTCGGACAAAGTGGCTCTACATCGGACCTTATGCGTACTATGGGATTGACTGTTGATGATATCGTGCAGGCCGCACGTCGCTCAATATCTAGGAAATAGCCTCTAGAATATTTTCTTAGCGTTTGATTCATGAATGATATGCATCGGCACTCAACCGTGAATGACGCGGATAAGGTCAAAGGATTGCTCGATGGAACTGTTGAACCTTCCGAGGTAGAAGAAGATCCTGAGTTGTATTCGCTCGCAGAGAGGATCTATGGCAGAGAAGCATTGGATGAGATGGGTATAGCCGCCCCTGTAGTCCCTACTGCAACTTTTGAAAATCCTGACTACGTAAATGGAAATAATCTCGAAGTTGAGTTACCAGATGAGCCAGAAAACTCTGAAACCGTAGTATTGCCTCAGAAAAATAGCTCTAGGTTTCCATTCTTTGTAGGCCTCCTGGGTCTAGCAATTGTGAGTTTCAATTTACTAGTCGGAATCGGCTCGATCGTTGACCTTTGCGAAGATCCTCCGACAGATCTGCCTCTAGAATTCAACACTCAATCAAACCTTCAAGGAGATGTTCTGCATGTCACTTGGACTGCCACTAATCTAGAGGAAACTGCACAATATTCTGTAGAATGGACTATTTCTGAGAATGGCTCTCATACAATTGTTGATTCAAATTGGTTTAATTGGTCCTCTCAAAGCACCTACATTCACTCCGAAAGTAGGACTATTCAGCAGTCACCTTGGTGTTACATTTCTACATTATATGAAAATCAGACCGTAATTGACAGTTCTAATGCTTGTGAAGATGAATTGACAATTGAGACTATGTCTACCATTGAAGATTCATCAAATTGCGAAGAAAACCCTCGTCTAATTTGGAGTGAAATTGCAGAATATGAGGAATTAGCTTCTTGGGCTCCTTCTGGCTCTGGTGATTTGTTGGATGGGGCACTATTGATGCTATTTGCAATATTTTCGTTAACAGGATTTAGGCGAAAGTCTGGATGATTAATACATCCTAGCGATGTGTTGCCTACGAGTTGTGAGTTTACCAGTTACAGCGCAGGGAGTAGGCTCAGGGAAAGGAGTATCCGACTCGCCCAACAAAGTTAGTCCTGTAGACTTCTCAAGAATTTCTGCATCAGAGTCAGAGCCATCAAATGCCAACTCGTATACAAATCCGTCCACAATTGGCTCATTAACAATTAGAGTGTCATCATCGCCTTTAACGAATCCAGGGAATGTATGTACCAACCCGTCAGCAATAGTTTGCGCATTGGAGCGTAAAGTGGAAGCCATGGAGTCGAGTAGTTTCCGTGCGGAATTATTGAAACCATCCAATGGCAATTGTTCCTTTCCTCCGGTCCTAATCGAGACTAAGCATGAGCTAGATGCCAAATCTCTTGGTCCGATCTCGACCCTTAGGGGGACTCCTTTAATCTCCCAGTCGAAGTGCTTAGCACCGGGCCTCAAGTCACGTTCATCTACATGTACTCTGAATCCTGCAGTATTCAACTCATCACTCAAAGCATGAACAGCTTTCATGACATTAGGATCTACATGCTGAGCAATGGGCATAATTACAATTTGAATTGGGGCAACCGCAGGAGGCATGATTAGTCCATTGTCATCACCGTGCATTCCAACAACTGCACCCAAGAGCCTCTCTGACATTCCAAATGTGGTCTGATGGCATGGTTTAGTTGAGCCGTCTGAGTCTTCGTATGTCAAGTCAAATGCACCAGCCCACTGATCCTTGTAGTGGTGATATGTAGCGACTTGTAATGTTCTGCCATTCGGCATAATGACATCGGCGGCCTTAGTGTACCAAGCCCCTGGAAAAGTATCCCATACTGGCCTCTTTGAAACTAGGCTAGGTAGGCATAGGTCATGCATTATGGATTGGACCATATCTGCATCTTCTTCTATTTGGGCATCTGCTCCTTCCTTATTTGCGTGCACTGTATGAGCCTCGAAGAAATGAATTTCCCTGACCCGTATGAAAGAGCGTGTCTGCTTAGTCTCATATCGGAATGTGTTGACAATCTGGAATGTCTTCAATGGCAGATCAGCGTGACTTCGTACCCATAAAGCGAACATTGTGTACATCGGTGTTTCAGATGTTGGCCTCAGGAACATGGGTATTTCCAGTTCGTTCTCACCGCCCTTAGTTACCCAGTATACTTCTTTCTTGAACCCCGATTCTTCTTCGTCAATCCTGAGCTCATTAGGGTCTACACCCGCAGCCCTTGCCGCCTTCAGTCTAGAAACGAGTCTGTTCTCTTTTTCGAGTAGATCCTCTGGAACTAATAATGGGAAACGGTGCTCTTCATGACCCGTTCGTGCCATTTCCCTTCGTGCAAGTCCATCAATCAGGTTCATCGACTTGAGTCCATATGGCTTCCAGACGTCCATACCCTTTATTGGGTACCTCTTGTCAACTAAGTCAGCAATCTCAACTATAGCTGGATACCACGCATTGAAATCAGACTTGTTGGGTATACCCCGCTTAGCCTTCTTAGGACCGCTCACGAATGGTGGCGAAGGTGGAGTGTGCTTCAATGTAATGCCAATGTCTAGTCGCGAATGTGCAATAGCGACTCAATGGTGCGACACAATTCAACATCATCTAGCATTTCGAGAACTTCGCCGTTAGGAAGAACAACTCGCCCCCTTGGTGTATTAGGATCGTGAACCTCATCCTTCAGATTGGCAACACAAGCATCTGTTCCTAGACGATCTATCTGAGCGGCTGCTCTATTCAGAAGTTCATCAACAGAAACGTCTACTTCTAGTTTGAATCCTATTCGTACACAATCTTTGGATAAGTGAGAAATCTCATCGATATGCTTTGGGCCTGGGGCCAATTGAAGTCTCCAATCTGAATCTCCGCTGGGCTTCTTACCCGAGATAGGATCGGTATAGTAATCGAGTACAGCAGCAGCGTGGATCCAAGCATCCGGTTTGCTCTCACTATCATCTATCCAAATGTCCATGCCTGATGCTACATCCAAACAAGCAGTAAGCATGGCTGCAGGAGTACCTGCTCGAATTACTGAAGGTAAAACGAAGTTAGAGGATGAAGAAGTTACTCCGGCAATGCATACAACATCATGGCCCATTCTATACAAGTGCTCGGCTATTCTCCACCCGGTTGCCCCAGATGATGCATTCTGAATGGCTCTAACTGAGTCAATTGGGGCACGGTTTGCACCCAGAGTGATTGCAACCTTCTTCCTATTAGGAAGATGTTTGTTTATGCAACGACCTAGATTGGCTACGATTTGAATGTGATTGGGTTGCTTCAAACGGCCCTCTGAAAATTCATTCAATACGATATCAGAACCCTCATCCATTAATGAGTCGAGTAATTCAGTTGTTACAGGGTCATCGAATAAGTCAGAATGCATAGATGGGACGAAAAGTATTGGTGTTCTGCTACCTCTAGCTGCGGATAGAGCCATCAAAGCAGGAGAGTCCATAACACCATGAATATGCTTTGAGATGGTGTTTCGAGTTGCTGGAGCAACTAAAACCCCGTCAAATCGAGACAATTGGGACATCTCTGAGTCCCATTCAGTCAGAATGGGAGAAGACGATGCCCATGAAAGGGCCAAAGGTGTGATGACTTTGTGTGCATCCTTAGTCATGATAATGCTAAGATTCGCACCATGACGCCGAATCTCCCTTGATAGTTTCACAGATTCAACTGCTGCAATGCCTCCAGATACTACCAATAGGACATTTCGTCCAGCTAGCGAGTCACCATGAGTTTCAACTCCCAGGTCGGACGACACGGCATTGCGACTACCTCGCTATTCATGAGTTCGTCGCAAGATGAAAATTCTTCTGCTGGACCCTAATCCGAGTGCATGAGCGGAGATCCGATGAGCAGATTGCATGCGCATATTATTCGATTTTCAATTATTGATACCATTCTGGTACTGTTGTTATTGATGACTGGATTTAATGGGGCTGGTAGTACAGTTACTCTGTTCGCTCTATTCGCCGTTCTTCTAATCATCCCCCTAAGTGCAGTCTCTATTGTCATGCTACATCGAAAATCTTCCGGGGGCCTAAATGTGGGCATAGCAAACCTCTCACTAACCGGTTCACTTCTCCTACTAATTGGAATACTGGGATTGTATTCGCATGTCAGTACAGCAGAAGGCAGCTTCTTGCTCCCAATTGCTCTGACTTTACTGGGAGTTTCTAGCCTTAGGAGAGTGACTACAATGAGAAATGATGCATATACAACATGGTATAATTCTCATTCCACTACTATTGATGCCGGAGAGAATTCTGAGATTCTATCAACGTGCCCTGGATGCGAGAGCATCCTGGCAGTAATTCCATCCAAATTGACTACTGAGGATTTATGTCCAAACTGCGGAAGTAAACTGGTATTAGCCGACTAGATTTTCTCAAGAGCGATTGCCATACCCATGCCTCCACCTATACACATTGTTGCTATGGCTCTAGTACCATCTGTTCTGTTTAGTAGAGAAGCTGCCTTCCCAGTAATTCTAGCACCCGAAGCCCCGAGGGGGTGCCCTACTGAAATCGCTCCACCATCGATATTTACTCTGCCTGGATCTAGATTAAGTTCTGAGATTACAGCAAGACTCTGGGAAGAGAATGCTTCATTGAGTTCTACAACATCTACTGAATCCAAATCCCAACCAATATTATCAACCAACTTCCTAGTGGCAGAAACTGGTCCAATTCCCATAAGCTCGGGTTTACACCCAGTCACTACACCTGAAACGATGCGGGCTAATGGACTCAGATTATTAGAAGAAGCGAAATCCTCACTACAAACAATCAACGCTGCTGCTCCGTCAGTCAGTGGAGATGATGTTGCTGCAGTAACAGTACCGGAGTCAGAAAACACAGGCCTTAGGCCTGACATCGTTTCCATAGTTGTCTCGGGGCGTATACACCCATCGGATTTGATGATTTGAGAATTCGAATGGATTTCAATCAATTCATCTACAAAATTACCCTGTTCAAGAGCGGATACTGACTTCATATGAGAACTAAGAGCGAATTTCTCTTGCTCTTCCCTTGTTATAGCCCATTTCTCTGCAACGTTCTCAGCCGTCACCCCCATCTCTACATACGCCTGAGGCCAATCTACGTTCAAAGTGGGGTTTGGACTCCAATTGAAACCTCTGCGCTTAACTCGGGACATTGATTCAACTCCTGTACACATGAAACAGTCACCCCATCCAGACTCGATACTGGATGCGGCTGATAGAACGGCATGCATTGAAGAACCGCACAGGCGATTGATTGTCACACCTGGAACCGTATTGGGAAAACCGGAAAGAGCAGTTACCAAACGTCCTAGATTGTATCCTTGTTCCGCTTCTGGATATGCGCATCCAAGTATTATATCATCAAACAGTGAATTATCGATATCATTCCTGTCCATTAAGCCACTAATGACTTGACTTGCTAAGTCGTCAGGCCTCACAGAGCGTAATTCACCCTTGTGAGCTCGTTGAAAAGGGGATCTAGCCCAATCAACAATAACTGCGCCCATGACATCACCAGTGAGTTGCCTCACATAACCATTGACTATGGCGAAGTGAACCAGATGTTACCGACCGAGGGGTTCTTGAGAGGCTTGCTACTCGACGGTTTGATACAATGATTAGGGAATGTACAAACCATGGTTACTACGCAGATGATGACCTTTGTCCTGCATGCAACTCCGAAGGACGTTTCATTATGCGTACTGGAGAGAGAGATAGTCTAGCTAGGCGATTGGCTCTTGTCTTGAGGCATGCACCTGAAAAGTTCGATCTAGAGATGGATATCAACGGTTGGATAGACCTCAAGGATATCATTAGGCAGTTCAAAGGTTCAAACAAGAGGAGATATCACTGGCTCCGACCACATCACTTCCGTGCTATCTCTGAAACTGACCCAAAGGGAAGATACGAAGTTCGTGGAAATATGATTAGGGCAACATATGGCCACACAGTGGAAATTGAGCTCGACCTACCTACTGATAACATCCCGGAATCTCTCTTCTTCCCCTGTGCTCCCGATGAGGCAGAGAATCTTCTTGAAGTTGGACTCAGGCCTAGCGGTAGAGCGCATGTTCATCTATCTGCAAATATTAGATCCGCTGCCGAAGCAGGGCATGTTCACCATAAACTACCATCTTTGCTAGAAGTAGATACAGCTCGTATGGTGGCTTCGGGTGATACCATTTGGCATGCAGGCGTTACGGTTTACCTAGCCGATGATGTTGCTGCTGAATATCTGTCTCTGATTCCAAATGACCATCCTGAATATGAGTTGGCTAGAGTACATTGGGACGAAGAAGAGTAATCAACGATATTTACCACAAGCTGGGCAGAAGTCGAGATCGCCACTTACTGGTTCTTGGCAACCAGCGCAAAGTGATGAATCAGAAACCTCGGTCTTTTCTAGACCTGTGTCATCAATTACTCTGACAGGAGAAGGCATTTCAGAGAATGGTGAAGGAATCGATTCAGACTGTTCATCAATAATCTGGCGGTATTGGATGGTCAATTGAATAGCAGATTCTATCTGAATCTCCACTCGTTCTCGTTCAGAAGGGTCTTCTATATTCTCCGACATTGCCAATTGAGCCTGTAACCATCTTTGGAACTGCTCAATATCTGAGACTCCGCCCATAGTAGCCTCATGCATCCATCAGTCATGAATCTACGGTATATGCTAAGTCGTATACCCCGTGGCCAAATCATGGCCCGGGTTATCATCAAACTTGGTGGTGGCCTGATTACTGACAAAACACAATACAAGGTTGTACTGAGGAATCGTATTGATGCTGTATCAAAGGTCATTTCCCATATTATCGAAATGGGACACTCTGTGATTGTCATTCATGGAGCTGGATCATATGGCCATATTGAAGCTAAGAAATGGCACATCAGTGAGGGTTTGAATCCGGAAATATCTGAACAGCAATATTCAGCCATAGACACTATTCGTTCAGATATGGATGAGTTGAATTCGATACTAATAGAATCATTAACTGCAGTTGGCATTCAAAGCGAACCTCTACCACCGAGAGAATGGGTTATTGGAGTCGGGACCGAATTCTCAGGAGACGTGAATATTTTCAAGCGCAGTCCGGAATCGGATGTTCCGGTTAGTTTCGGTGATGTTGTAGATGTTCAAGGAGACAGTATGTTTGGAATACTATCTGGCGACCATCTAATGGTTCGATTGGCTAAAGAATTGCCTGATGTTCTGCTATGCGCATTCCTGCTTGGAGATGCGGAAGGACTTCTCAGTGGGCCCCCTGGTGCCGAGGGTTCGTTATTGATTGAACGTTGGTCACATTCACAGGAGTTCTTCGGTGAGCATGATTCCAGTATCGATGTAACTGGTGGAATCTTATTGAAAGCTCAGTGTGCGTCAGAAATCGCCGGCTTTGCAGAGCATGTATGGTTCATTGACGGCAGAGTCCCTTCAAGGATGTTAGAGATTCTTTCTGATGGTCAAACCGTCGGTACCAGAATAGTTGTAGACGATTAGTCAAATTCCCGTATTGGGTTATATGCAACCGTATTGTCGCACCATCATGGCAGCGGATTCAGACATCTCTGCATTGCAGGGTCACGATGACTCACAAGCAGAGATGATGTCAGAACGCTGTATATTAGTCGACTATGATGGCAATAGTATAGGTTCAGAAACCAAACTTAACTGCCACTTTAGAGAGGGTTTACTGCACCGCGCATTCAGTGTGCTAATATTCAACAGTGAAGGTGGATTGCTGGTCCAGAAGCGTTCTGATGACAAGATCACCTTCCCTTCTGTATGGGCAAATACTTGCTGTAGCCATCCTTTGGATATTCCAGGTGAAAATGGAGATGTAGTAACTGGAGTTGTTAATGCGGCCAAGAGAAAACTGCATCAAGAGCTTGGAATCTCTGAGGGTCAATTGTCTGAGATTGAACTCAGGCACCTTGGATCATTCCTATACGAATGCAGATGGGATGCAGATTGGATTGAACGCGAAGTTGACCATGTCCTAGTAGCCATTGCAGATGGAATTGAAGTTGATCCTAACCCTAATGAGATTTCTTCCACTAAATGGGTAGCTGGTCCCGAGATTGCCGAGATGATGAGAGGGGATGGGTTCTGGGAAGATCAAATTGTTGCTCCATGGTTCAGATTATTGTGGAGTGAATTTTTCGAAGAGTACTATCCAGATATGCATAAAATACCTGCTAGAGAGGGTGTAATACAATTCGGAGAAGTTGACATGGGAGGCAATTCTGTAGCTCCTGGGCAGAACCTGTTAGATGCTATAGCATTCCATAGAGAGCACGTCGAGGAAGTAATCATGCAAAGTCTTGGCAAAATGAAGCAACAGCGTTTACACGGTGCAATGACGCATCTATTCTCGGGTGGAGGAAAGCGATTGAGGGCCACACTTCCTAGACTAGTGGGCGAGGCTGTGGGCGAGGCACATGAGGGACATTATACTCTCGGAGCTTCAATAGAAATTATTCACAACTTTACTTTAGTTCATGATGATTTGATGGATCAAGACCCCATCAGAAGAGGATTGGAAGCTGTTCACGTCGCATATGATGACTCCACAGCGATCAATGCAGGCGATGCAATGTTGGCCGTAGCATTTGAGATTCTTGCCGAATCGAGAGATATAGACTCTGATAAATTGGCATTTCTTGTCAGAGCGATTGGTGAGATGGTCAGGAATGTCGCAGATGGTCAACAAGAAGATATTTCCTTTGAATCTAGAGACGAAGTTAGTGAAGACGAATATATCGCTATGATTACTGGCAAGACCAGTGTAATGTTCGAAACATGTGCAGGCACTGGGTCCATTCTCGCAGGGGCATCTCCTGAAATCGTTGATAATATGGAAAAATGGGGTCTGAATCTCGGTCTTTGTTTCCAGTTGATGGATGATCTGATTGACATTACTGGGGATACAGCGACTCTCGGGAAACCAGCCGGATCCGACATAGTGCAGGGTAAGAAAACGTTGATTGCCATACATGCATTACAATGCGATGAAGATATGCCGGCCTTCAGAATGGCGTATGGCGCAGGAAAGTGTACGGATGACGAATTGTTGTCTGCGGTACAAGAATTACATGATAGCGGCTCTATACAATATGCCAAGGACAGGGCTATGCATCATCATTCCCTAGCACATGAGTGTCTAGATAAATTACCTGACAGTCCAGCTGTCTCGGTACTTAGGGAATTAACTGATTTTCAATTGATACGAATCAACTAGTTTCAGTCCATATAGTGGGCTTCGCCTGGAATCTCGGGCTTGAGTCCCTTCCTCTCACGAATCTCTGCTGTCACATCACCAAACAGGTTTGGAGGTAAGTGAACATATCCTGCATTCTCGGTATTCCAAACTGCTCTGCATTGACTGGCAGCCCTGATATCGTTTGAGAATCCGAAGGTCTCTGCTACAGGCATGGTCCCAATTACACTAGCAGTACTTCCATCGACCGGCATATCTTCAATGATTCCGCGCCGTGTAGTGACCTCTCTAGTAACGCCACCGATTACATCGTTAGGTGCATCGATACGAATCTTCTGAATTGGCTCGAAGATTACAGACTTGGATCTGATTAGAGCACCCTTTACTGCGTTCCTTACTGCTGGGATAGTTTGCGCAGGTCCACGGTGAATTGCATCTTCGTGGAGCTTTGCATCAACTAATCTTACGAGGACGCCCATCAATGGCTCATCAGCAACAGGACCCTTGTTGCAAACATCGTTGAATCCCTCAATAATTAGTTCTCTGGTCTCGTGCAAATTCTGGATTCCCTTGGTGTCATTGACTAACACGTTTGTACCATTTATTGCGTAGATTTTTCTCATCATGTCCTTGTCCATGCCAAATTCGGCGAATTGGTCCCCGACTTGCTTTGCATCTTTATTTCGTACTGAACCATCACCGAAGGCCCCTTCTCGAAGTGCATTTACTACGTCATCTGGTAGCGGTTCAGTTTCAATGTAAAATCTATTGTGCCTGTTTGGAGACTTACCCTCAAATGAACGCCCTTTGTTGTCGGAGGAAATTGATTCCCGATAGACTACGATGGGTTCACTGACAGAGACTTTGATATTCTGCTCTTCCTCCAATCTATAGACTGTAATCTCAAGATGCAACTCTCCCATACCTGCTAGTAATGCCTCTCCAGTCTCATGATTGGTAGAGACTGAAAGTGAAGCATCTGCCTTTGCCAATCCATTTAGAGCTCCAATGAATTTCGGCAAATCCTTCATGGATTTTGGCTCGACTGCTACAGTAACAACAGGTTCTGAGTAATGCCTGATTGCTTCGAATGGAGTTGCATCCTCTTCCCTTGTAATGGTAACACCAGCAGCAGCACTTCTAACTCCAGTCAATGCTACAATATTTCCCGATGAGACTTCTGGGACCTGAATCCTATCTCCTCCAACCATCATACTGACTTGTTGAACTCTTTCAGATTTGGCAGCACCTAGTGCCCAGACAGTTTCTCCGTGAGAAATAGTTCCGGAGTAGATTCTACCTACTGCGACCTCTCCTGCATGGGGATCCATCCAAATTTTTGTGATCATCAAAGATAGGGGGCCTTTTGCATCGCATTCAATCATGGCAGTTCCAGTTTCTGACTCTAAGTCACCTTGCCATATATTTGGGATCCTATACTTCTGAGCCACGACAGGTGATGGCAGTTCTTCAACCGCCATATCAAGAAGTACTTCGTGCACTGGGGCCTTCTTAGCGAGTTCTTTCTGTTGTTCATTGTGGCAGAACTCAAAGATTTGAGTGAAATTTACTCCTGACTTCTGCATGTAGGGGAGTGTGATGCCCCAATTATGGTATGCAGAACCAAATGCTACAGTACCTCCTTGGACACTGACCTGCCAATCCTTACGATGCTCTTCAGGAGCGAATTGCCGAATCAGAGTATTGACTCTGGTAATTTGCTCTTCGAATCTACTCATCATGTCTTCTGGAGTAACTTGCAACTCATTGATTAGCCTGTCCACCTTATTGATGAACAAAACTGGTCTCACCTTCTCCTTGAGCGCCTGTCTAACTACAGTCTCCGTCTGAGGCATGGCCCCTTCGACTGCACAGGTCAGAATGATGCACCCATCAACAGCGCGCATTGCCCTCGTAACATCTCCTCCGAAGTCAACGTGTCCGGGAGTATCGATGAGATTGATCAGGTAGTCATCCCCGCCCACACTGTGCACCATAGACGCACTGGCTGCATTGATAGTAATTCCACGCGCGCTTTCTTGGTCGTCAAAATCGAGAACCCTAGATTTTCCAGCTAGATCTTCCGACATCATTCCAGCACCCGCAATCAGGTTGTCTGATAGTGTTGTCTTACCGTGATCGATGTGGGCAGCAATAGCTAGATTTCGTATCCTATCCCTTTGGTGCATTACTTCTGTTGCACGATTGATGTTGTCCTCTTTCCTACCCATTGCTAACACCTGTTGTCGCGGCGACCTGACTACGGTTCATAAATCCGATTGTGAGACAACTGAAACGACTCTCAGTAGTCTTGTTGTAAGTAATTGCCATCATCGGGCAGATGCAGCTATTCTCTCGATCTCCTCTCGCTTGCCTACGGAGAAGGATGTAATGTCCCCTTCAGCCGCCTTAGATAACTCTGCCAGAATGCCTTCCGTCAAAGTTCTGCGACTTTTTGCGGTGGCAGAAGTAGAGCCGAGTGCAATATTTCTCAGAGCAATGTCAAGTCTACGATTCGGAGATGAGTCGACTGCCTTTGGCTGACTGACTGCTCCGACCTTAATTCTAGTAATCTCCTCACAGGGGGCAGCTTCAATGATTGCATCGATGAACTTCTGCAGAGGATTCTCACCAGTCTTCTGAGCGATTCTATCAAGAGCGTTCTCAAAGGCTCTCGCACAGTGCTGCTTTTTTCCGGAGAACTTGCCGGTTCGCATCATGTTGTTGATGAATCGCTCGACTACAGACAGCTTCGATTTGCCGAACCAAGCGTTTGCATGTCTCCCGCCTGAATGAGGAGTTCCGATTGTTGTGAGATTGATGTATGGTGCTAGGCCTGGGTCTGAACAGGTAACTTCAGCGGCATCCCATTTTCCGAAGACCATGGTGCCAATGCCTGCAATAGGCTTCTCTGTCTCGACGCTTGCTTCATCCGACATTGAATCACCTTACTGGCTTCTCCTTGCGGCCCCGGACCATCTCATCCAAAGAAACTCCATTGACCTTGATGACTTTGTAACGAACACCGGGAAGGTCACCGTACGATCTACCCATTCTACCCCCTATTCCCTCTACTAGGACCTCATCGTGCTCGTCGATGAAGGAAATCGCACCATCCCCAGGTGCGAATGCTGTGAGTTTGTTTCCGGTCCTAATCAGGCTAATCTTGACTGCCTTTCTGATTCCTGAATTAGGTTGCTTAGCCTCGAAACCTACCTTTTCTATTACGATGCCTTTTGCTTGTGTACTGCCCTTGAGTGGGTCGTGCTTGAGTACTCCACCTTGGCGGCGCTTGATCTCACGGTCTCTGAACTTGCGCTCCTTCCAGCGATATTTCTTACGATCATTCTTCATCTTTGATCCGGAGAATAATCCACGACCCAAGTGTACACCTCAGAATGACGCCTCGCCGACCTACCCCCCATATAAGAGCGTGACGGACTCACCGTAGGTGAGCTCATTCAGAGCCCAACCTCGCCAACATTGAAGCAGAAGACTCGTCGGGCCCTAATTATGGCATTCAGGGACTTGTTGGCGGGAGTTGAAGAAGTTGATGAGCAAATTAGTGTCAACCATGACATGTTGGAGCATTCCAAATCCATAGGACACAAAGCTGTAATGTTCAATCAAATCGAAGGAACTGGGGAATTACGTTCCGCCCTGAATGTTCTTGCCAGAGACAGGTTGTGCTCGATATTCGAAATTACCCCTGGAGAGTTAATTGACATCCTGGCTTGGGCTATGGATAATCCTGAAGAGCCCGTGGTAATTGAGAAGGAAGATGCTCCAGTTTTCGAGAACACACAAAAAACTGTTGATCTTACTTCTATTCCCATCCCTTGGCATTACCCTGAAGACAGAGGGCGATACCAATCTGCCTCAGTCATAATTGCTCAATATGGAGGCGTGAGGAACATGTCATTTCACCGTCAATTCCTACGCGATGCAAATAACTGTGTTTCTCGATTTGTACCCAGGCATCTCAGGACTATGACAGATAATGCTCGAGCTAATGGTGACGAGATAGATATCGCGGTAGTCAATGGGCCCGATGCAACTGTACTTCTGGCTGCTGCTATGTCCTTCACTCACGACTTGGATGAATTGACTGTTGCAGCAGCCCTCCATCAGCGACTACATGGTAAGCCACTAGAGCTAGTGACTTTATCGAACGGAGTCCAAGTGCCTGCGGACTCTGAATATGCAATGGAGGCTAGGATCACTCTCAGAGACGATGATGAAGGGCCCTATGTCGACATTACCGGTACTGTAGATGATGTCAGGCAAGAGCCTGTAATTGAATATCATGCAGTTCATCACAGGGATGCAGCCATCTTTCATGCACTAATTCCAGCTGAAGTAGAACATAGGACACTCATGGGGCTGCCTAGAGCACCGACCATCAAATCTGCTGTGAACGAAGTCGTACCTTGTACTGATGTCTACCTGACTGACGGAGGTAGCGGCTGGCTGTCTGCAGTTGTTTCAATAGAGCCACAAAATGAAGGAGATGGTATCAAAGCGATTCATGCGGCTTTGAATGGGCATCGTTCGATGAAACAAGTCACCATAGTCGACACAGACATAGACTGTTCCAACCCTGTGCGTGTTGAATGGGCATTGATGACTCGTTGGCAACCTGACAGAAATACTGTCATCCTCTCTGATCAAAAGGGATCTAGTTTAGATCCATCGAGAGGAGTTGATGGTTTGACTAGCAAGATAGGGATTGATGCTACCTTGCCACCTGGAGTCGATCGTTCCCCCTATGAGAGCGTGTTGTGAGGTTTTAGATGGCAACTGACATCGGCGCGAGCCTGCAACACCCGCGGCGAAGCCTAGGTAATAGACACCGTAGTCAGGCCCAAAAATTTCTCAATATGTCGCAAAATGATTCGGATTACATTGGTTGGGCGGAACAAAGTGCTAGGCAAGCTGTTCTCCACGACTTTACTCATCCCGATAACTGGAGGGTACTGGTTGAAACTAAGTTGTTGGCAGGTGATGATTCTGGAATTAGAGCCGTACTTGTCGAGTTATTTTCTGTACTAGGTAGAGACCCGGATTCATTGAACCAATTGGAAGGAGTTGACATGAGTGAGATGGGTTCTGAGATACTTGAGGCTAGTCTAGGAGCAGATCCTCTAGATCCAGATGCATGGTGGGAAATTACCAATGGTTCTGATGGCGGTGTTGATGGATTTTGCAGTAGATTGAGGATTCTTGATTTGAGAGATATTCGAGCAAATGTCCTATTTTCACGAAGATTGGAGCGTTTGAGAGACTCGGGTTACGAGGATGAGTTTTTGGAACTATCAAAATTGGTTCTGGCCCATAGGCCGAACAATCACGAGACTTGGGGAGAATTAGGCCGGATGCATGAGAGAAGAGGGGAGTTTGACAATGCATGGATGTGCTACGATCAAGCACAACTGCACTTTCCAGAGATTCCCGCTAGAGACCGATTCATCGAACGTATGGAATCCAAGATGGATGACAATACTTCGGCATCCTGGAATACTCCTGCAATTGACTCTAGAGTCGAGTTCTTGAGTAGAATGCAGTCTCTCGCAGGCCATCCCATTTCTTCTGTTCAAGAAACACATGCAGAAGATGAAGGAGTCCTTCCCTTGAATGAAGTTGATGTCTTATTGAGAGAAGAAAGGTTGACTGAAGCATTCTTCCTAGCAAGGAGGATGGCAGCAGAAGGAATTGAAGGGGCAATCGAAAAAGTCGAAGAAATCCGGAGTATGTTATGAAAGAAGAGTTTGTTTTGGCTTGGACCACATCAAAGAATTCACCAGATATATGCTGGGTGATGGTCCTACATTCTGAAAGAGGATGGGAGTTGCCCGGAGGTACAATAGGTAAGGAAGAAGAGATTGAGCAAGCTGCGTTACGGGAGTTATTCGAGGAGACTGGCCTATTGGGAACCGCCGTAGCTGTCGATTCCACATTGGTAGTAGGCGGACATGTTGTTTGGGTACAAGTCGAGGAAGAGCCCGGGCCTTTGTCTTGGGGCTCGGTAGATTCTAACATCGATGAAGTGGGCTGGTGCATCGATGTCCCAGATAACCTTGGATGGGGGGCAGAAGAAATCCAGTCAATCATATCTCATGATTGGAGTAATTCTAGAAGTCTAGGATCCTGAATATCCTCAATCCTCTCTTCAAGGCTGACAATCCACCCTTCCTCATTTAGCATTTCGGCTGCATCAATTACAAGGCCTAAGTCTGCTCTATCGGTTCCGCTGACATCAGCTAGAAGAACTGGTAGTAGCATGTCCACAACCTCCCTGACATCTTGCGAATTGGCAGGAATCCAGGTTGTTCCGGGCTCATTTCGAGGCTTGGAATTCTCGATTCTATGTTGCATCCTAGGCGAGACATCGTTTACTTCATCAAGAGCGATGTCAAGCCATTCCAGTGATGCCGCTAGTGTCTCCGGTATCATTTCTGAGTCGGACAGATATCCTCTTGCAGCCCACAGATGCCTCATTGCTGAAGACAAATCATCCAGAGATGCTAGCATCCTGCCCACTTCAAGACGAGATAGCCCAAGAAGTTGTTTGGGATGGCCACTTGATGGCGATATGGCTGAATGCGTTGCTAATGCCATCATCGTCTCTCCCTTGTTTCGATGCCAAGCAGCCATGTTTAGAATTGAGACGCCGTGATTAATAGATCCGGGACTAATCGCATTTAGTCTATCCATACACCACTTCAACTCTGGACCAATTTTTTCTTCGTCGCCGATGCCAAATAACACCCTTTCCATCCTAATCAGTGCCTCCACTTCAGGATCTTTTCCTTCACCAGTTCTTGAGCGGAGAAGAATATCATTAGATTTCACAGCGAACTCTGCTGTCCCCCCTTGCCTGACCTGAATCATTAGATTTTGAAACTCGGACATAAGGGGCGAAGATTCCGAATCTCCCATGTCCTCACCGGCTCTCAAAGGACTTTACTAGTTCTTCATATTGAGAAACAAGATTGGTTTCCCTCTCTTCCAACATGGATGAATGTTCTAGAAAAGCAATTCTAGACTGATCCAACTCGGACCTCAGAGCATCCCTATCAGAGACCTCCAGTAACAGATTTCCAACCGCTCTGTAAACAGGTCTGTCAGGGTCTTGAGAATCAAGAGACTCCAATGTGATTGAAATCTCAGATATTTGAGATGATAGTGCCTGCATTTGGGAGCGTACCATCTGAAGCTCCTGAGCGACCGTTTGAAGCTCCTGAGCAGCAACTTCGGAATCACTCATTGACTTCTCCTCCAAGGCCTAGGACATGTTCCGATGCAATTAACCCACGCATCAGTGTATTCCACCTTGCTCTTAGGTCAACAATTGAGTCGGCAACCTCACCTACAAACAAGGTTGAGCTATCGGTGAGTTGGAAACTCGCCTCTGTAGTTAACGAGGCGGCTAGAGCTGCCGCTTTTGTATGGTTTAAGCGTAGATTGAGTCGTGCTGACTCACTCTTCTTCTGAGTCATCGGCCTCACTCTCAGACAGATTCCTCTCGTAGTCCAATGCTGCCTGTTGAGCAATAACTGCCATATCGGTAGCAGTTGCCCCTTCCATCGATCTGCGGATGATTCTGTTATTGGAATCTGTTGCTCTGGTGAATGGTTCCCATACACCTCCCGTGAATGTGTGATCACACTTGCGACACTCCCAAATTCCAGCAGCCTTCCTACGAACCTTCTGGTAATTGCAAGATGGGCATGTGTAGTGACGTGACTTCTTCTTCAGCACTGCACCGGCCCTACGCCTCACACTCACTCCATAGCGAGAGCCGAATCGAGCAGTGGCACCGGACTTCTGAGTTCTCTCTGCCATCTACTCTCCTCCGTGCACCAAATCTCTGAGTTCACCGCATCTGGACTTAGCATGCTCCATGATTTCAGCGAATTCGTTCGCCGTGAAGATTCCCTTTAGACCCTTCTGAAGTGAATGGACATTGTCATCATCACCCAAAGTAATGTGGATTCTCTCATCTCCTCCAAGTTCTTCCTTACCGTCGGCATCGTAGACAAATCGACCTCCGACCTTGTGATAAGAGCACATTATTGGAGTCTTAGAAATAGGTAGGGGCCTGTCCGAATCACTTACTTCAAACTTAACTTCAGGAACGATTGCAGTCCTCAGAGCCGCAATACCCGCTAGGGCAAAGGCGTCGAATAAATTACCATCATCAGAAACGGCAAACAAGTCAAGAATAACTTGCCATGCCTTCTCACCCGGGATGATGCAGAGGCCGTCCACATCTATACATCCGGACTCCCTAATTCCCCTATCCACAACTCTTCCCAGCTCAATTGATTCAGGACTTGGGGGGCCTGCCTCCCAATTACGGCCGGCTACGGGCCTGACTTCAGCGCTGCACATCAATCCGCCTTGGTTGGGCCTATCTGGATAAGGTGTCATAATCTGGAATTTAACTCCGGCGTATACGATGGTATCCCCCATTGTGACCATCGCAGAACCTTCAGCGTTGGGCAAGACGTTTGTCTGAAGTTCGATTTCTCGAGATTCCCATTGTCCTCGGCCATCCATCCTATGATTCTGCTCAGCTAGTTCTGCTAGATGGGCGCGAAGCAATTGTGGTACTAGTGGAATAGCCATCAGGATTCACCCCCTTTGAGAGCGTCGACCATTATCTCATGAATACCTTGAGCAGCGTCCATGTTGTAGTCCCAGGCCTTCTGGAATTCATCTTGGGAAAGATCGCCGTCCATCTGCAAGAAGACTAGTTCTCCTGAGTTGGGGAGTATCCCCATAGGCAAGTCGGCTTCACCGTAGTTATCCTCCTCTTTGTTTAGGTCACAAACCACTACATCGTTGATCTTACCAGAAGCCACAGAAACGACCATGTCTGTCATTGGGATTCCTGCATGAGCTAGAGCAACCGATGCTGCAGTGATGCCAACGCATCGAGTTCCGGCCTCGGCTGCTAGAATTTCAATCTCAACGCGGATCTTCGAGCGAGGATACATCTCAACTAGTACCACACTCTCAAGGGCCTCAGCAGTTACCTTGCTAATCTCTCGACTACGTCGGTTAAAACCAGGACGAATCCGGTCACTGGTTGAGAATGGTGCCATATTGTATCGCACATCTAGAACCGCTCGATCTTGGCGCTGTATCTTTCTCGGATGAGCTTCCATTGGACCATAAATGGCTGCGACCGCGTGATTGTTGCCCCAGATGACTCTGGCTGAGCCATCTGCAACCGGGATTACTCCAGTCTCAATCTCAATGGGCCTGAGATCTCCGGCCTTACGACCGTCCATCCTGATTCCATTCTCATCGATCATCTGGATGTCACCGTATCCTCCCATCAAGCAACACCCCCAACAGCCTTTGATTCAAGAGTCATTTCTTTGAGTTTAGTCTTCACAGAGACTACCCCCTCAAATTCTCCATCGACCCAAATTCTACCATTATCACAGACCACTATCCTGCAATCAGACTCATTCTTCAAATCCCTCAAAGAATTGCCTTTCTTACCAATTAGAAGTCCTAGTAGATGAGGCTCTACGTCCTCGATTGTACCTGATCTGATTTTTCTTAGTCCGAGTCCCTTAATCGTAACTACGCTTGAATGGGTCTCTTCGACCTCTTGAATTCTGCAAAGTATTGCCTCACCGATGTCTATGACCTGTCTGGTCCCACCGAAAGAGGTGTTTCCTGGACCAAGACTCATTGGAAGAATGGCATTGAATGGAGCTCCTATGTCGACAAACCAGATGTTGTTGGTACATCCTTCAACATAGCCTATCACAAGATCACCTGGCCTTGGGATGTATGCTGTCCTTAGAGGTTGAATAGAAACCTCGTTGCCTTTTTCGTTAATTCTGCCGTGCTTGGTCGCTGTTAAGCGGCCATCCATCACTAGGACGCCATGGCCGGCTTCTCTTCCCTCTGATTTCCCGAGATCCTCCCCGGGGGTGACGAGGGGGGATGCTCGTCTACCATTACGCGGACCGTCCGCTGTATCGCTAACACTCATGTTATCGGGCCGCGCGACCCGCCCCTCCTTCATAACCGTTGATGTATGCACCTACGGTGCAATTCAGTCGAGTTCCTTTACCTCTACACCCGAAGAACGATTTGCGACTCTGCTTATTATCTCGTTTCTCATTCCTCCAGGCACTTCTACTACGCAAGCCCAAGACCCGTCATCGAGCCATTGTTCCCTCTGCATCGAGTCTCGGAG
Source organism: Methanobacteriota archaeon (assembly GCA_002727275.1). GTDB lineage: Archaea > Thermoplasmatota > Poseidoniia > Poseidoniales > Thalassarchaeaceae > Thalassarchaeum. Next base: position 38,783 of record PBWO01000019.1, on the reverse strand, counting down.
TAATTGCATTACTCCACCGTAATCCTTGCCTGGAATTTTGAATGCAAGTTTCACAGTGATGAATTGGAGTGGAATGATAGGCTTCAAGATACTAACAGCATCCTGAACTTGGCGGTCTACGGAAAGGAATGGATCGGCCTTGAAACGGGCCTCAGCCAAGGCGTTTTCAATTCTGGTTTGAGGGTGGGGGAGACGGGTCTTGGGATCGGTGGCAGTCAGTGATATTTCATTGATAATTTGCTTCGTCTTTTCTTCGACCATCTGCTTCCTCTGCGCAGTTGTCAACTGAATAGAACCTTGATTGAGAATTCGTTCTACACATGCTGCCAGATCTGTGGTACCAAAGGCCCCTTCAAGAGCCTCGGATGTGGGTCTGTCACCGGACTTGGCGTCAGACCATATCTCCTCTGCCGCGAGTAGGTCACTCAATTCAACTGATTCCGGATCATCCTTCCAGATTTGAACAAGTTCTGGGTCAACCAGAATCTCGTATCTGGCGCCACCCCTCTCAAGACGGGCTGTAACAGCATCGTCTAGGCTCACCATGGTACATCCAGAGCGAAGGCTGACTTAGAGGCATGGATGCTCAGGAAATCTTCTCAAGGTGTTTGAGAGCATCCTCATGGGCCATCTTTCGATAGCCGTCGGTGTCTACGACAGCGATTTCTACCGTATCGGAATTCAAATCATCGTCCATTGACTCCCTGAGAGCCTCTAGTCCCAATTTAATAGCAGCGTTTTGCGTCATATTGTCCTTCCATTTGGCCTCAAAGTAGTCCATCACGGTAGATTTGCCTCTACCGATTGCTCCAGCCTGATATGATTGGTAAGCCCCCGAGGGGTCTGTCTCAAAAAGATGGATTCCATCATTGTCAAGGCCAGCAATCAGCAATGCAGTACCGAAAGGCCTAGCTCCGCCATACTGGGTGAATGATTGTAGATGGTCGCACATCTTCTTGACGAGTGAAGTTACTCCAATGGCGTCGCCGTAAGTCATCTTGTTAATTTGACACTGAACTCTAGCCCTATCGACCAACTGTCTTGCGTCTGCAACCAGCCCAGAAGTGGTAATTCCAATGTGATCATCTATCTGATACATCTTCTCGATTGAGTCTGCAATCACCAGTTTGCTAGAGATTCTCTTATCGACAATCAGAACCACTCCATCCTTATACTTCAGACCGACAGTGGTCGTTCCACGCTTGACAGATTCGCGGGCATACTCCACCTGATACAGTCTACCATCAGGTGAAAAGGTCGAAACTCCATGGTCATATCCTCGTCCGCTTGGCTGCATGATATCATGTCGTTGCCTATACGCACTCTTATCAATCTTGGTCGAAACCAGTCTAGTTAATCGCGTCATTCATTGATGTGTCCCGACTCGGAGAAGCGTGAAAGTCGCCGTATTGGCATCTGCAGGCAAGGATTCCTCATACTGTTCTTGGTGGGCCAAGATGCGAGGATGGGATGTCAAATGCATAGTATCGGTCGGCATCAAGTCAGATGATTCAATGATGTTTCAGACGCAAGGTGTCGCCATAGCCGCTCTGCAAAGTGCAGCAATGGAAGTTCCATGGTTGCCGTTATTGAGTGATGGGGAGGAAGAGTTCGAAATCTCAGATCTTGAATTCGCACTATCTGGGAATGCTAACTCGGCATCAAACTTCGAAGAGATGTGGCCTGATGGCTGGGTTCGGCCAAAGGATCTAGTTCTTCATGAAGGTGAATTGGATGTGGATGCATTGGTAGTAGGTGCTTTACGATCAGACTACCAGAAGACTAGGATAGATAGGATGTGTGAACGCCTAGGGATCATCTCATACAGCCCACTTTGGCATCATGACCCTGTCTCTCATATGCATGCACTAATAGAGCACGGTTTCGAAGTGATGTTCGTATCAGTATCTGCTGATGGATTAGGAGAAGAGTGGTTGGGGGAAATACTAGATGAAAAGTCTCTGATAAGACTAGATGCACTGTCGCAAAGACACAGATTCAACATAGACGGATAGGGAGGAGAGTTTGAGACTGTAGTGCTTTCTTCACCATGCATGAATGGGAACATAGAATGCAGTACTGAGAGCCTGTGGAAAGGGGTCAGGGGTACTTTGATTATACAAGAAGCCAGACTAGCGAACATGCGCTAGACTCAAACAGGGGTCTAGGGTCCGCAAACCACGGGGAAGGCCGTGACAATATCGCCTCTTGACTACAGATACGGACGCGACGAGGCAAAACACATCTGGTCCAGAGAGGGTCGGCACAGCCGCCAATTGGAAGTCGAAAGGGCCCTTGTTTGGGCTCATTGCCAACTTGGCAGAGTTAGTGTTGAGGATTACGATATAATTGCTGATATTTCCGATCCGGGCATAGTCACAGCAGACAGGGTAGATGAGATTGAGGCTGAGACAAAGCACGATATCATGGCACTGACCAAAGCAATGACAGAGGTTGCCGGAGAAGCCGGATGGTGCATACATCTGGGTGCGACGAGTAACGATATAGTCGATTCCGCAGTTGCACTGCAAATCAAAGACAGTATAATATTGCAAAGAGAGGTCCTGAATCGATTGATTTCCACACTATGTGAAATTGCGAAGAGAGAGCGTGACACTGTAATGCTGGGGCGCACTCACGGACAGGCTGCAGTGCCGATTACTTTCGGCCTGAAAGTCGCTGTTTGGGTAGACGAGTTCGCTCGCCATTATGAGAGGTTGTCAGAACTAGAAGCCCGTGCCACTACTGGCAAGTTCATGGGGGCTGTTGGTACAGGGGCGGCTCAAGGCGAGAATGCTTTTGAGTTACAGAGTTTGATAATGCAAGAACTGGGGCTTGGCACTCCTGTTGCGACCACTCAAGTCGTCGGAAGAGATCGTTACATCGAGTGGGTCGGCTGGATGGCGAATGTTGCCACAACCGTCGAGAAGATATTGCAAGAGGTTCGAAATCTACAGAGGAGTGAAATTGCTGAAGTTGCAGAAGCGTTCGACAGCAAGAAGCAGGTTGGATCTTCCACTATGGCTCATAAGCGCAATCCGATAACTGCAGAGAACGCATGTGGATTAGCTAGAATCGTGCGCTCAATGATTGTCCCGTCATATGAAAATGCCCTACTGTGGCATGAGAGAGACCTAGCGAACTCATCTGCAGAGCGGTTCACGCTCTCGCATTCCATGGTTTTGCTCGATGATATCATGATGAAAACCGATCGAGTCATGCGCAATCTGTCTGTAGATGCCGAGAGAATGCGCGAGAATATTGAATCTCAAAATGGCATGGTCATGGCTGAAAAAGTCATGCTGGCCCTAGTGGACAAGGGTGTTTCCAGAGAAGATGCCCATGAGATTCTGCGTTCAGCATCCATGCAGGCAATCTCAGATGGCAATGGTTTGCATGCTGCTTGCTCAGATCATGAAACTGTTTCTTCAGTATTCAATGAGACTGAATTGGCAGAATTATTCATTCCTGATGGACATATAGGCCACAGTGGTAGAATCGTGGACGAAGCTGTTGCTAGAGCCAGTTCTATGATTGGTTAAGTCAGAGCCATCAACAGCAGCAAAACGATTCCTGTGATTGAAGCGAATATACCGAGAAGCATAATCATCGAATGGGGGCCATATTGGTTTGAGTCGTTCAATGCGACATTGAGGAAACCGTCTTCGGATATCGCGCCCATCAGACCTGCCTCAGATTCCTCAAAGTCTGGCGGAGGTCTTCTAGGAATTCTCTCCTTAGAGGCCATGCTACTGCGAAGTGGTCTCATTGTATAGCATTCTCGATTGAAGTAAATAGAAACTATTCTTCTTCGGGGAAACTATCCCCGAGCAATCTATTGAAATCACGCATCGATTGCTCATCCACTCTCGATAGAGACTCTGGGTCTAGGGCTCTGCCAGTGTATTCATCCTCTTCCGAACCCTCATTGGTTCTCCGCGGTGCTAACAGAATCTGACGGATGAGAAGAAGTGCTGTGAATGAAAGTACTATTGTGACCAAATCGGTGTAATTCATTGGATCAATCTCTTGGAATTCCCATTTTCAGTGGCCTAGCCAGATGGCGTCTGTTTGAGGGAGTGGGTTCTACCCAATCTTCGATAGAGCCAAACGAATCTGGGTCATGATTCTGACTAAGCCAAAATCTCTGGGACGTGTTTCCGCATTCTAGGCATCTGATGGGCAATCCTGAGCCGGAACTGCGCATCGTCTTGCCGCAGCACAAGGGGCGTGATGTAATTCTTGGTACTGAGTCTTGAAGTGAAAGTCTCTCCAAATGGATCGAGTCATCTGGAGCTGTAAGTCCAACCCAAGAAATCCTGTCCCCAGGATGCAGAGTTCTCAGTAACCTGTTGACGGGACCGCCTTCACTGAATGCCACCAGTTTAGTCGCAATACCACGTACAGAAACAGTGACGTTGGAATGGGCCCCCTTGGTGTGTTCGGGATGAGTCAACACAGTCCCTGAAGAGGAGCCGTTGACATGATCATCGGAGAGTTGATTTGTTACATGGATGGCATACCTCATCGAATTCTCCACATCACTTCGCAACTGTAGCCAGAAGTGTGCTTGCTCTACCGATTCAGAGGAGTCGCCACGAATTCCATAGAGTACGGGGCAGGGCGTCCTAGGTGCAATCAGGCCTTTTCCTTTCGTTGGATCTCGATTCACGAATGTGCGTGGATGTAATTCTTCCATTTCTTTTACAGCTTGCGATGTGATCACACGCTCAGTACCGATATTTTCGTCATCCCTCCACGCGATCAATTCCCATGTCGAGTCTCTAACAGGAGACCATGCCACAGCTGCACTGGCTCCGATGGCTCCCCACTTCCTCTCACCGGAATACATGGTAATTCCCAATTCCTCAATCTCGTGTATTCGTGAATTCAACTCAACGTAACTCATTACTGCCTCAGTATACCAGTTTAGAGGAGGGTCTGAATCGCAGATAATCAAAACCGGAGAAGAAGGAGTTGATTCGGAATCGAATGGTTCGGATTTTTCCAGCAACTCATCGAACCACCTGCCACACTCCTCTCTCAGAATTTGTTGGGTACCCGAATCTAATTCGATTACAGCCGACAGTGCGCCGTTGCCTCTAGTCCTTCTCGGTGCGAATGGCCACAGTCGAACCAATCTTCTACTGACTACTGTGAATCCATGCTTGCCATTAGACAAGTGATTCAACAGATCATCGAAGCAATCTGTAGTGCAACCGGCGGTAGGATGGTCGGTGTCATCTAGGCCAATTACAACCGTGTCTCGCGACATCAGAGTATCTCCTCCAAAACACCACTGATTCCCTCCTCAGGTTTGCACTGATAGCTCTTAATTCCATATCTGCTTGCAGCGATTATGTCCACTTGTCTGTCGCCTACCATGAAGGAGTTTGAGTCATCGGGCCTATCTAGCCAATCATCACCATAGAGCAATTCGAAATCGGGAAGATTAGGATCTATTGACGCTTTGTCGATTAATTGTCTCCCTGCCTCCAGCATTCCAGGGAATGGTTTGCGTGCCCAGGCCCCTTCCCATGGTGCGTAGGGACTATGCAAGACGAGATCGAAATGTGCATCTGAGTCCTCTTCCAATACCATCTGCTGCAGCCGCTCGTGGATTTCCGCTAGATTCTTACTGGTCCAAAGACCTCTGCCGATAGGCGATTGATTTGTTACTACGCATACACGGTAACCCATTCTTCTGATGGTTCCAATTGATTTAGGCGAATTAGGCAATAGTTCGACTTCATCGGGGTTGTTGATGTAATTCTCAGAGCCGATATTGATGACTCCGTCTCGATCCAGAAAAGCTATGCTTCCGTTCCATGAAACCCCTTCAGGCATGTTTGGCAGGAAAAGAGGCGCTTTGAGTTCTACCTCATCTCTACAAGGGGCTAGCAGGCTATCACAACCCTTTGTGAGCCTTGATGGCCTCCTTCACGATGTGGTTGATGACTAACTGAATGTCTTCGATTCTTTCCATCGACCCAGTAGGGGCGACGATTGCCACATCGGCAATTTCAGCGATTTTGCCTCCCTGCGAGCCATCGATGTTACCTGTCACGGCTACAGTTGCACAGCCGTTCTGGCTAGCGAATTCAAGTCCGTTGACGACATTGGATGATGTTCCTGAGCCGCTGTATGCGACCACCAAGTCTCCTTTGGAAAGGAAAGTTGAGAGTTGGCCAACGAATACATTGCTGTAATCCGTGTCATTAGCCCATGCAGTCATTGATGCGACGTTATCCGTGTGGGAGATTGTCTTGATTGAGAGTTCTTTAGACCAATCTCCTGCACTATGTGATGGAGTTGCCGCGCTTCCTCCATTACCGATGAAATGGATGCATGAGTTCGATTCCTGAGCTTGTTTTACCATCTGCCAGAATTGTTCTAGGGGGCCTCGAGGTAGTGAATCGAGAGCCATTTTGAGTTCCGAGATGTATGAATCTGCGAACTCTTCGAAGTCAAACCCCATATCGCCCACAAGTGCCCCGGGGAGGGCATCATATTTACGGGTTAATGACTCGAAACAGGTCATGGAGGAGCCAATAGGGTTGTTGGTCAAACATCTGGCTGAGTCTCTAGGAGTTACGGATTCGGCCCTCAAGCTGCTGATTTGCGGATTAGGTGCACTGTCGCTGGCAGTGGGCTTTCATCGTCAAAAATTGTATCATGCACCGTACTTCTCTGCGTTTGGATGGATTGCAATTGGCTTGTTCCTATATTTACACTCATCTTACTATGTCGAAATTCAAGATCCTGTTCTGGTCTTAATGACTGCTGCTGCATTGCCTTTAGGAATTTCTTTGGGAGTTTGGGAGATTAAGAATTGGGACAATGTTCCTGAGTCTTTAGTTTGGTTCCGTGGCTGTGTTGTTTGGGCTGTAATTCCTTACTTTGTTGCGTACAGTGTCCCCAACCTGAACATGGCATTAGTATACGCAACTGCATGGAATACCGAAGTAATGTTGGAATTCGCAGGGCTAGGTAGTTACCAGATGGGGCCAATGATGGTAGATTTGCATGGAGGAGGGGAAATTCCTTTGTCAGAATGGGATGGTAATAGATGGATTCTGACTGAGCCTCTCGGTGATAATGGATTCTTCGTTCCACTGGAGCATTCCGATGGAACTCTAGTAAGTGTGAGTTTCATTCTGGCTTGCTCTGGTTTACAATCAATGATAGTCTTCGTTGGGGCAATAGTGGCCTTGCAAAGCGTCGATTGGAATCGTAAGGCGAGAGCGCTACTGATCGCTGTCCCGACAATACATGTTCTGAACACATTTCGCAATGCAGGCATAGTATGGCTCACAGACTCATATCCCGATTGGAAATTCATGGGTATCGAGATGTTTGATTTCGCTCACAGTTATGCTGCCAAGGCAGCCAGTCTGTTCGCAATGTTCCTGATGGCTCTGGCTCTGTTTGACCTGTTGCCAGAGTTGCATAGGCATATCATGCGACTATTACCAAAGGGATTGGTGCCTAGCAAATCTAGTGGATGACTACCGAGTACGCAATTTCTCGTATAACTTACCAGTCAGCCTAGTATCATGCTCCCAAGCGAATTCTTTCATTACCCTGAGAGCTTCCTTCTCTAAGTCTGAATCGCCGACGAAATCAGTGATTTCAATTGTGCCATCCCTAGTATTGGCCTTGAAAGCTGCAATGGGCTCTTCATTGTGGAAAACCATGTAGGCCGAACCAAACGCAAATCTTTCCCTCAGAATACCGCCAAAGTAGTGAATCAGGTTATCGGATGGGGGGACGACCAGATCTCTGGTCTTGCGTAGCGAAGAAGAGACTTCGAGTATTTCTTGTCTGCCCCAACAGATGTCTTGGAGATCATCCACTAAGAATCCTTTAATCAGTGTACCATCCTCTTCGAATTCATGCATCACATCGCTAATCTCTTCAGCAGAAAATGGAGAGCCTGCAAGCCTCTCGACCTGTTTTAGTGAAACTACAGGATATTGACTCACCAACTCTTTGAGATAGTCTCTTTTGACCTCCCATAAGTCGGCTTCTGGGAGTGGTGTCACGGTCTTGAATCCGCCTCTGTAGTCCTGAACTAGATGGCCGCTTCTTACCAGCGGAGAAATCAATTTTCTGAATTCTGATCTCTTCATTGCATGCCTATCCATGTAGACCGTAGGGTCGTTATGCTCGCTGAAGAACTGTAAGATATCTTCGTCTTCCTCAGAAGCTACCACATTTCGGATGGTTAGTAAGCGTTGAAAGTGAGCAAACTTGGCCCAGACCTGATGTCCTCTCAAACTCGTTCCCTGATGCAATTGATGAGCTGCTGCCATGGAGTGCAAATCGACTCTGAACATCTCGCAGCGACCACGTAGAGCAAAGTCGTCTCTGACCTCTCTCAAATGCTCAAGAGCCATGGTTTCGTTCTCGAACCTGCTATCTTGATGCATCCTGTGCTGATTGAAGAGCATCCTGTAGACCTCCTTTCTGGAGCGAGGTTCAACAACTCCTCCTCTAATGTAACGCTCTCCATCGCCCATAGATGAAAATCCAAGTTCGCTAAGTATGCCCTGGATATTTTCATCACAGTCGTGTACAGGTACACCGTTGAATGCATGAAGGACTGAAACATCTACTAAACGATCCCTATAATTCTCCAGTAACTGAGAAAATGCGTACTTGAACTCATCTAAGTATGAATGGGGGATATTGATGTCCTTGATTTCTAGATAGTCATTTACTACGAACATCAGGATTCTGCCAATAGGATCGACGCCTTTGAAGACTGGATGGTACCAGCCCTGCTTGAGTATTAGCCGGATCTCATTGATGAAACGGCTGCAGAATGGATCCGATTGAGATAGAATTCTCATTTTCCGGTCCTCCGGAAGGGGCGAGATTAGTGCCTCCGCATCCTCTTGAGAAGCATAGTAATCTGTCGGATCTGGCTGCAGTGCGACGACTCTTTGTATCCTGTCGGAATCCTCTAGATATCGGAGTGTATCGGCTAATTCTTCCACGGGTCGGCTGACGAAGAATCGCAGCGTATGGAGTCTAATTGGACCGATTCTATTGATCAGTTCGACCAATGCATCTTCAAAAGGCAGAGGATCTATGACTCCGTGCACCTTGTGGAAAATCGCTAGTGACCGTTTCCTGTTAGGGACTTCTTGATACTGCTTGTAGACCACCAACTGCCTCTCTATGTTGCCAATTGCACGCTTGAGGCTCCGTTGAAGATGTGCATGCTCCTTGCCCTTCGGATAGTCCGCAAGCAATTCGGCCCTAGTGACTCCCCCGGGGGGAATCTTGTCAAGTAGCTCTTGCTCTAAATCACCCAGCCATGGTTCGCTACGGAGGCCGGTAAGTATGGGTATCATGCTCTTTAGCGTATATCCAACCCTATTATGGAGTAGTCTTCCATTGACCACATCGGAATCGTGCTTGATGTCCTTCCAGTCTCTGAATCGGTAGTTGCTAACCCTATGGAATAACTCATCTCTCCTCTGAATCAATATTGATGAGCGGATGGCATCAGCAGGCTCGTCATGAGTAGTGAATGATTTGTTTAGAAGGAGTGTCTGTAGAGTTCTGTAGTCAACAACATCAATACTGCCTCCGGTGATCCTATACTCGTCCATCCTGAGGATATACTCTCCTTCTTCAGTCTGCTTGAAGAAGCCTATAGAAACGAGATTGCGCATCTCCAATTCTTGTAGAACGGATTCTACCTGAGATTGAGGGAATGGTAAGCGGGCGCAGATTGTGTCAGAAGTCTGAGGGCCCTCTGAGCCTAGCATGTCCAAGAGTTTTAGTCTCAGACAGTCGAGGGGATCAGAAAGGCTAGTCTGCTTCCATTTATCGGGCGTTCCTTCGGTGAAATTTACACCCTTTTCGAAGTTTAGTCCGCCGGTATACAGATCTTGGAGATCATCCATATCTGCTGCACCGGCAATAGCTAAACAGCCTAGGGTGCCGTGAACGTCAGCCATACGGCTAGAGAACCACTTACCGTCAATTTGCTCGTGCCCAGTGTTTCTGATTTTGGTAACTAGTCCGCGTTCCGCCAACTCGTAAACCCAAGCACGGATATCCTCTTGGTCAATGCCGCTTAATTTATCGTTGTATAACGGATTTGTTAATCCCGGCTCTAGCCCCCCACCCATATCCATCAATCTCAGCAGACCATTTGCATTGGTAGGTACTGAGACTTTGGACTGATAGTACTCGGCTAGTTTGCCTTCGTCCAACTCCGTAGCAAGAGATCTGGCCCCTAGCAATCGACGTAGAATCTCTGGATCTACATCCTTAATCAGATAGGCGCGAGTTCTCAGAGAAAGTAAGTCCTCGAACGAGGACATGAACAGGGTCATACCCAAAGGCGATGGCATCTTTACTCTGCGATGTACAATACGTACATCCTCTGAGTCCATTCTAGACATGAAATCTTCCAATTGCCTCATATCCAAGTCGTTATGGAGAATTTCACTTACTACTTCACGCACAATAACGGAATCTTCCATCTTCCGATGCTTCTGCATGATGCGTTCCGCCTTCTGTTGGAATTGTTTAGGGCTAACCTCATCGCCACCCACTCTACGAGGATTGAGCATGCTTCTCGAAGAAACTTCTCGGAATCTCTTGGCAAACAACTGAGAGTCTAGGAGATACCTCTTCAGTGTCTCAATGCTATCTCCTGCTCGGAAAACTTGTGGAATTCGAGAAATCTCCACTTCGTGACTAAGTTTGATCATGAATCCATTCTCGTCGAATGATATCTCATGTACGAGTACATTATCTTCTGCGGCAATCCCTGCGAATAGATAGCCAAGTGCCATATTGAACGCACGGCCTCTGCACGTGGTTACAATGTAAGTGGGGAGTGGCCCTTCGATTTGCTCAACCAGAATTCTGTCAAGTGAAGGGACTTGGAATGTCATTGCACCCTGCTCTTCAAAGAATTCGGAAAGAGCGCTTGCTACGGGCGCATTCAAACCGATTGCTTCGGTCAGTATCTTCCTAGAGTCGTCCTCCAAGCGCTGTCTGATCGAAACATGTCCCAGTAGCGAAAGTACCTCCTGACTGAGTTCGAAAGTTCTGCTGTTGGCCTCACCCGTCCAAGACGGAATTGTTGGCCTATAACCGGTTGCAGAAGAAACGTTCACCCTAGTTCCGATTACGCTAGAGACTCTGTAAGTTGAACCTCCCAAAAGGAATACATCTCCGTTCCTGAGACTAGATACAAATGATGATGACAGCTGTCCGACTAGAGTTCCATCTGATGTGAATACTAGGTAATTATTGTCTGGTGCTATTGTACCAATGTTGGTGTAGTAAATCATCTGGGCGAAACCACGCTTCCCAAACCGATTTTCCTCCCAATCAATCCAAATTCTACGCTCTTCGTCAAGCAAATCTAGAACCTCAATGTAATCGTCGTAAGGAAGTGATCTATAGGGCCACGATGAAGTCACAAGTTCGTAGCCCTCATCGATATCCCACTCTCTGATTATGGAAAGACCAATTGTAAACTGCGCGAGTACGTCAAGACAGTTTTCAGGGAACTTCAACATGTCCATTGATCCCTGTAGGATGGCGTTCTGCAGTGAGACTAATTCCAACAAATCATGGGGCGAAGTTGGCAGAAACCGGGCCCTAGGAACTCCCCCCACATGATGACCTGCTCTTCCTATCCTCTGTAGTGCTGTGGATATTGAGCCCGGAGACCCAACCTGTATGACAAGATCCACGGAACCGATGTCAATCCCCATCTCAAGACTGGAAGAGGATACTACAGCCCTAAGGAGGCCGTTTTTGAGTCGATTTTCGACATCAAGTCGGATTGCCTTGTCCATAGAGCCGTGATGCCCCTCAACTCCTTCCAAACCAGCAATCTTGAGCCTCTGCACGACCGTCTCAGTCATGTTCCTAGTATTCACGAAGACAAGAGTCGTCGTATGTGCCTCAACAAGTTCCTTGATTCGGTCTATATTGTGGTCGAGTACTTCTTTGACCGGTGTCGAAGAGAATCTGGCCGTTGGCAGAATGATATCCATGTCGAGTTCTCGTGAACCAGAAATCTTCGCTATGGAGACTCTCTGGGTCCCTAATTCACTTTCTTGAGAATCGCTAGCAACTAGGTATTCGGCAACAGACTCTAGGGGTTCCATGGTGGCACTAATGCCTATTCTCTGAACGTTAGTTGGGACAACTGTGTCCATTAGAGCCATCGATAGAGATAGGTGTGTCCCTCTCTTTGTGGGGACCAATGAATGCATCTCGTCAATAATGATCCAGCGCAACTCCTGCAATAGAGGTCTGAATCGCTTAGAAGCCAGCGCCAACCCCAGTGATTCAGGAGTGGTAATCAGGATGTGAGGGGGTTTTTTTAGCATCCTCTCTCTTTCCTTTTGAGGAGTATCTCCAGTTCTCAGTCCGACCTTAATGTCCTTCGCCCTACTAGGTAGAAATCTCTCCTTAATCTCAGTGAGAGGGCCAATGAGATTCTTCTGGATATCATTAGCAAGAGCTTTGATTGGAGAGATGTAAATGCATTGAACTGAGTCACTGAGTGTTCCGTCTAATGACTTTCTAACTAAATCATCAATGATCGTTAGGAAGGCCGTCAGAGTCTTACCTGAACCTGTTGGAGAACAAAGTAGAAGATGTTCTCCATTCAAAATTCTAGGTATTGCAATTTTCTGAGGATCTGTGAAATCGGGAAATTTTTCCTGGAACCAGTTCCTAACAGGGGGAGAGAGGCTTTCGAGGAGTTCCTCGGTGTCCATACTATCCTGTATGTACTGAATTTCTGGCAATTTCTCTCACCTACGGTTGTCAGGGCCTCGATTGAATAAATGAATGCTTCTGAATATCATGCACCGAAGGAGTCAGAACCCAATTGATTGAAACAATACTCGCAATTCAGTTGTCATTGTACAATCGCCTCCCAAGACTACTCGTCAAGGATGGCTTGAAAGTCTCCACTCGGGCTCGAAGAGTATGAGCGAGAGGAGAATAGACAGGCTGACCTCTCTGCTCAGAAGGAGAGGGGTTGTGCTTCCTTCCTTCGAGATATATGGAGGCGTGTCTGGGTTGGTAGACTACGGACCCGTAGGTGCTAGAATCAAAAGAAAGGTTGTTGACTCATGGATTGATCATTGGACCAGTCAGGGAGACATAGTCGAAGTTGACTCGCCTACACTGACTCCAGAGTCCGTTCTCGTTGCTAGTGGACACGTTGGTGAATTCAATGATCTAATGGTTTCTTGCAATAGTTGCGAGTCTGCATTCAGGGCTGACCATTTACTTGAAAATGTTCACCAAAACCCAGATTCACTGTCAGTTGATGAGGTCTCATCATTACTCTCACAAGGAATATCATGTCCCGCTTGTTCTGAAGCAAAGTGGTCTGATGTAAGGCCAATGAATCTGATGTTCTCGACTAGGATTGGTGCCATGAGTAGAGGCAGGTCTGCCTACATGAGGCCGGAGACAGCTCAAGGTATGTTCATGTTATATCCTGCACTCTTCCGACATTTCAAGCAAAAACTACCTTTCGGAGCAGTTCAAACAGGGAAGGGGTATCGAAACGAAATAAGTCCTCGACAGGGTATGATTAGACTTCGTGAATTCGATATGGCCGAATTAGAGTACTTCATCGATCCAGAATCTCCTCCGTGCCCAGAATTGTCCATCTGGTCAACTCCGGTGATGATGGTCCCAGACCCGGAAGGTCATCATGCTGGTGAATGTGAAATGACTTACGAAGATGCTTTGTCGAAGGGCATTATTCGCCATCCAACCGTCGCTTGGTTCCTTGCTAGGACTATGGATTTTCTAGTTAATGTAGGCGTAGAACCGTCAAAGATCCGTTTTCGCCAGCATTCTGGCTCAGAGATGGCTCACTATGCTGAAGACTGCTGGGATTGTGAGTTGCACGGAGAACATGGCTGGGTGGAATGTGTGGGTATCGCCAACCGAACTTGTCATGATCTTGAATCACACGAACGAGCAAGTGGTTCCAAATTATTACGGGCTTGGAGACAATACGATGAGCCTAAAAACGAAGTCAAAGATTTCCTAGCTCCAATCTCTGCAGTTATTGGGCCGGCATTCAAAGGTCAAGCTGGAGCAGTGGTTGAATCTCTTTCACAATTGACTGAGTTACCTGAAAATATACCATTCGATTTGGAACTCACAGATGGTTCATCGGTTCGGATAACAGAAGAGATGGTCACTCGAAGAACTGACGAAGTAACAGTACATGGAGAGTGGTTCACACCTCATGTTATCGAACCAGCTTTCGGAATTGACAGGATTGTATGGCACATCCTAGACCATGCCTTCACGGAAACGGAGAAGGAAGGCGAGCCATACTCAGTAATGAGATTAAACTCCAGAGTAGCTCCCTACGACGTCGCTGTACTACCTTTATTTGACAAGCCCGGGATGTTGAAAATTGCACACGATGTAATTACTCGAGTTAATTCGGTCCCTGGACGCAAAGGTGAGATGGACTCATCCAAATCAATAGGTCGGAGATATGCCCGAGTGGATGAGATAGGTGTACCATGGGCAGTTACAATAGACCACGATTCAATGGAAGATGGTACTGTAACCGTCAGGCGCAGAGATGACCAGAAGCAGATTAGATGCTCTGTTGACGAATTGATAGACACTCTCTCCAATGGCGATCTTAGCACAATGTTCTGACGCGAATCTTATGGGGTCCCGGTTCCACATCGCAGCGTGGTGGCGCAGACCGTCGACGATTGGACTGAGAGATATCGGCCAGATTCTTTGGACCAAATGGAAGGAAATGAGACCCCAATGAGGAAGATTCGGCTATGGCTAGATCGTTGGGATAATGGGTATCCTTCCAAGCGAGGTCTGTTGCTTTCCGGCCCACCCGGAGTTGGGAAAACCACACTGGCTCGTGCAGTAGCAAGTGAACGAGGCTGGACTGTAGTAGAACTCAACGCCTCCGCTGACCGTAACGCTGCATCAATTAGAAGTGCAGCGACTCAAAGTTCTCAGCATATCTCATTGGATAGTTTTGTCAATGGAGGAGGTTCAAATTCAAAGACTCTCATCCTCCTAGATGAGGTTGATCATCTCAGCGGAGGTTTCGCCAGAATATCGGACGATAGGATTGAGTCTTCTCTAGTGCCTTCTGAGGAGGCAGTTGTGCTCAAAGGTGACACAGGAGGCAAGGCTGAATTGCTAAATCTACTGGAAAATACTCAGCAGCCTGTGATTATGACTTGTAACGAACCGATGAAACTCTGGGGAAGGAACAGTAGTTGGAAAAGAAATCGTGACAGGTTGCTTTCCAAAACCGAAATGATTGGTTTCAATCGGGTGGGTAAAGTTCACCTCAGAAGGGTCGCCCATAGAGTACTAGACGCCGAGAACAGGAGTATTGATCCGGGCGCATTGGAGTCACTAATCGAAGATAACCCGGGAGATCTCAGAGCTTTAGTCAGAGATTTAGAGGCGATTTGCGCTATAGAAGAAGGCCACATCGATCTTGAGGCTGTGACCTCGTTGACTGATATCTCAGTTAGGGATTCTCAGATTGATATTTTCAGGGCGATGCGGGAGGTATACAAATCGAACTCAGGGAAAGAAGCTGGATTGGTGCTGATGTCTTCCGACAAGGACCCAGATGACATGTTGGCTTGGTTTGCTTGGAATAATCAAACCGTCTTCGACTCAGATACCCTTTCACAAATCAGCGATGCTATGTGCATGGCTGATAGGGCTTTAGCGACTAAATTTGTCAATAGAGCATTCCGTTCATGGTACTGGGGCTCGGTACTGACCTCCCAAGCGGCGGTTTCTTACAGGGCCAGAGATCCCGATTCGGACCCATTCATAGGATATCCGAACTTCCTTCGTAGGGGCTCTGAGTCTTGGCGTACCAGCACCGTTGTTAGTCAAATGTCCGAAGAACTAGGGACTAGCAAAGCATCTGTCCGCGAGGACCTATGGCCCAGTCTTCTGGCCATCCATGAGGAAAATCTGGGTGCAGACCCTCAAGACTTCACAGTCTCAAAACATCTAGGACTCGAGGCGGTAGGACATCTCGCTCTTCATGGCATACCTAGAAGTCGCAAGAAGGCTGCCAAACTTATAGAAATGTACGATTCAGACCTTGAAGAAGAGTTTGACGAAGGTATCCAGGTCGAAGTTCCAAAACCTACTTCTGATGATGAAAGTGATAGTACCCAGTTCTCACTGGACTCTTTCTAATTAGTCGCTGCCTGACCAAGTTCTTGGATGTAATAAGACCAAAACTGTCAGCAATTCTAGCCTACCAAGCCACATTAGTAGTGTCGCTATCATCATTGAAGGTTCACTTAGAGCGGCCCAAGTTGCAGTAGGTCCGAATGCCCCCAATGCAGGCCCGGTATTTCCAAGAAGTGAAACTGAGATTGAAAGGACGTCAGTCATTGTCAGAGATGGTTCTAGAAGAGAAATGGCGAGTATGGATAATGTAACCAAAACCATCCATGAACTAATCATCCCGAGTACGATCCAGACTTTACGTTCCTCGATTACTTGGTCATTGAACCTAATAGCGACCACTTGTCGAGGTTGGATGATTTTCACAATCTCCCTTTTTGCAAGCTCGAATGCGATTCGTATTCTAAGGACCTTTAATCCTCCACCAGTTGAGCCAGCAGAAGCGCCAACGACCATCAGTAGAAGCAACACGAACTGACTGAATACAGGCCATGTAGCGAAGTCAGCGGAAGAATAACCTGTACTGGAGATTGAAATTGCCTGAAAAAGGGAGTGTCTGAGAGATTCAAGAGCCCCTAGATCTCCTGCTGAGCGATAGAGGTTCAGAGCCATGGCCAACCAAGCAACTACCAGAATAGCCATATAGCTACGAAGTTCTTCGTCCTTCCAGACCTCCGTAGAGCGCCCTGCAAGTATCAAATGAAGTAGGCTGAAATTTATACATGTCAGAAGCATGAATATCATAATAATACTCTCAACTTTGGCAGAATCGAAGGCCATGATTCCACTGTCTGATGTTCCGAAGCCACCTGAAGGGAGAGTAGTGAGGGCATAGTTTGCAGCGTCAAAGATTCCGATGCCACCGAGGAAATACAGCATTCCGAATTCAAGGAAAGTTAGCACGACATAAATCAGCCACAATCGCCTAGCTGTCCACTGAATGGTAGGTCCGAGCCTGGACATAGTTGGCCCAGTTAACTCGGCCCTAGCTAATGACATTCCTCCCCCAAGAACTCTTGATAGAATGAGCAAACCGAGCATTATAACTCCCATTCCACCAAGCCATTGAGATACAGATCTCCAAACTAGTATACTTCTGTTCTGACTACCAATGCAGTCGTCGGAAACCGTCATTTCTGCACAAACGGGACTTGTCGGAATATCAATCACTGTAGCACCAGTTGTTGTGAATCCAGACATAGACTCAAACCACGAATGTAAGAGACCACCCATCATGCCCCAACCATTAGTATCTCCTGCGATGAATTCGTTAGGACCGTAGAATACACCCCCAAGCCAAAATGGTAGTGAGCCAACTGCGACTACAGGAATCCAACCTAGAGCCACTGAAGCAAATGCTTCCCTATCTCTTACTCTAGATGATGCATCAGAGTTTTCAGCTAGAGAGACCAAAGACTGCCCTATAATGAGTGAAAGGAAAAATGATGGCAAATAGGTAATCGCTGCATATTCTATGCCTTCGTTTTCTACGAATCCACTATAGAGAAAGACCACCAGTAGTGGAATCGAAATCAGACGGATTGTCCAACCTAATACGAGTCCTACGACATCCCAACGCATCTTCAGTTCTCCAATGCCCTCTCGACCTTCTTCAGATCACTCTTAGAGAGGAACAGGTAGATCCTATCATCGACATCAATTGTCTCGACCATGAAGGGCTTTAGAACTTCAACTTCTCCATTTTCGTTTTGCCTATCAACTAGAACAACTCTTGCCCCTATGGCCTTCTCAACTTCCTTCACAGACTTTCCAGCGAAGGAATGATTTGGGCTGACCTCAGCGGAGATAGAGATAATCGAAGGCATTGGTGGAATCACCTGATATGCACCTGGAACATTCATGTGAATTGACTTAAGAAGAGATGTGACAGATACCAATCTGCGACTCACAGGTCGGGTCAGACCTATTCTATGAACTGCTTCCACAAGGGCCCTATCCTTGAGTAATAACCCGGTCCTTGGAACGCCCTTGTCCTTGGCACGCATAGAAATTGCAATGTTCAGATTGTCGTCATCCAACGCAGCCACGGCAATGTCATGACTGTCAATTCCAAGCTCGCTAAGCAACTCCTCATCTTGAGGATCTCCATGGATAACATCGAGTCTCTTGCTGTTGCCTACGGGCGAACCTACTAGTTCGTTGGCCAAGTCCAAGTCGGGCTCAATTACAATAACACTGGAGCCTTTTTTCAGGTAATGCTTTGCAAGCCTAGAGCCGAAGTTACTGGCTCCGAAAATTGCAACTTGTGCATTCTCAGGGAAATCCTCATCCTTCCTCCCTACGGCCCTAGTAATCTGAGGGAATTGGTCTGTTGAACGAGAAACGAATGCTAAAATCTGCCCTTCCTGAATAATCTCATCTCCTGTGGCTATGCTTCCTATTTCTCCGGGATTCCTGATGGCATAAATTGAAGGAATTCCGACAAAAATATCACCAACTTGGCCCGTCTTTGTTCCGATCAAAGGTGAATTAGACATTACTTCTGAAACAGCGATCCAAGAAGTCCCACCTAGAGGTAGAATCTCATCTATTGAAGGCGCTAACAGGCCTGCAGCAAGTTGTTCTACGATCTCGTCGGAGGCACAGACTACATGGTCGGCCCTAGACCAATTTTCCAGAGGTCCGGCACCCTTTGAGTGATCTAGAAGGGTTGGGTCTCTTATCTTGGCAATAGTGGTCAAGCCACTACTTCTTCGATCTCCAACCTGTTCACCAAAGACCTTCTTTGCAAAGGCGCACCCTAGAAGATTGGTCTCATCATTATTTGTCGCTAAAACTACTATCTCAGCATCGCTTATTCCAGCCCTTAGTAATGATTCACGAGACAATGCACTGCCAGTAATAAGGAGACAGTCGAGACTCTGAGATTCAATGATTGCAGTAGGATCTGGATCGATTAGAGCAACGCTTCTGCTCTCTTGTCTAAGAGCTTCTGCGACACCTCGCCCAATCTCTCCAGCCCCTGCAATGATAACTCGCATGCGGTGAAACCCTCGGCGGTGCGAATATAATACTGCGCCATTCGTATGCCTGAAAGCGACTTAAAGCCAACAATGATTGTTTATTCGTCGGAATCTACGTACTCACCCTTGATTCTACTATCTGAGGCCGCTTTATGGCGCATTGATTGTCTAGTTGTGCGCCTATATGCCTGTTTTGCCGCAGGAGTCATGCCCGAAAGTAGCCAACTTGACTGGGCTTTGCTCCATGCAAGAGCCAATCCAGGGAGTACGGCTATCAGAGTAAAAGGAGTAAACAAGGCAAGTACGATGCAAACGGTCAGTGCACCACGGTAAACTGTTGACATCACAAATGGTCGCAGTCTATTGGATTCCAGTAATTGTGCTCCTTGCCAACAACCAAGGAGGGCATGCCCTAAACAAGAGCACAAAGCGATTGATGTTGCCAAAGATAGGCTGATCAAATTGACTCCAGAGTATCCAGAATATGCTAATTCCTCGTCAAATAATCGGAAAATTAAGACGCATGCCTGCATCGAGCCGATTCCAAGACCCAGTGTCCATCCAAATGGAGGAGAGGCTCGCAGTGAGGCGGTTCGTGGACGTGAAAGGATGAATAAAACGAAGGCCGACTCTCCCGCAGCGATCAGTATGGCGACTGTGAAAGCTCCGAAGATATTGAGATATGATAGAATGACTGAAGATAGTATCATTCTGTCTACGAATACTGCTAGTATCATACCTACGACTATGCCATAGATTAGATGTTTCACCGCCCCTGCTAAGTCGTAAAATCCGGTCATCTTCGAGATTGTGCCCTTCCAACCACCATAGATGCCCAGTAACCCGATTGCGAAGGCAACTTGTGTCTGCCACAACTCGACTGCCACGATTGGCCATAGCACATCGGCTTTGAGGCCCACGCCTCAGATAATGTTCAAACCACACAATCAGGACCCGCGAGTATGGCGCTGGATGGGCTAAAGCGACGCATAATGGGTTCCGTCGGTCTATTGAGGGGTAAGCGCAAGGTGGATGAGGAGACTGCTAAGGAGTTAAGCAGAACTCTTCGCAAGGCCCTATTGGAAGCCGATTTTAACGTCAGACAGTCTAAAGAGCTCACAGAGAGGATAGAAAGGCGACTTCTCGAAGAAGAGCCTCGCCCTGGCGTCAAACTCGAAACTCACGCGATGAACCTAGTCTATCTAGAGCTGGTTCGGCTCTTGGGCACCCCTCGAGAGATTATGCCTCATAATCAGACAATTCTTATGGTCGGACTTTACGGGCAGGGTAAGACAACCACTACTGCCAAATTAGCAGACTGGTGGAGGCGTAGGCACGGAGTCAAGGTAGCAGTAATTGAGGCCGATGTGCACCGTCCCGGTGCCTATGAACAACTCAAGCAACTTCTAGAGGACACCAACGTAGATGTCTATGGAGATCCCGACCAGAATGATGCCGCTACAATAGTTCGGAATGGAATCAAGGAAGTTGGCAATGCCGAGGTTGTAATCATCGATACTGCCGGACGCGACAGTCTGGATGAAGAGTTACGAGATGAGCTTGCTGATATTGCAAAGATTGCAAATGCAACCGAACGTTTCCTAGTTATTGATGCTCAAGTCGGACAGGCAGCGGGCCCTGTTGCTGAAACCTTTCACGAGCTTGTGGGAGTTACAGGAACGATTGTCACCAAACTCGACGGTACAGCCCGTGGTGGAGGGGCACTCAGTGCCGTATCTACCACAGGTGCACCGATAGTTTTCATCGGAGAGGGAGAAAGGGTTCAGGATTTGGAGAAGTTTGAGTCGGACAGATTCATCTCAAGACTACTTGGACTTGGAGATATCAAGGGCCTGATTGATTTGGCTCCCGGTGATTTAGATCAAGAAGAAGCCAATAGGCTTGCTCAGCGACTGATGTCTGGTAGATTTACATTGACTGATATGTACAGTCAAATGGAAATGATGAGTAAGATTGGTAGTGTCGAGAAGATGTTGTCTCACTTGCCTGATGCTATGTTCGGAGGCATGGGCAGTATGAGTACAGCGCAAAAGAGGCAGATGCAAGGTAATCTCGAGAAGTATAGGGTCATCATGGACTCAATGACTCAAGAGGAAAAAGACACCCCTATTCTGTTGAAATCGAGTCGAATCAGAAGAATTGCAAGAGGTTCGGGAGTAGATGAGAAGGATGTCAAAGAGTTGCTGGCTCAATGGAATCGCAGTCGGAAGATGATGCGTGGAATGAAGGGCGACAGAAGTTTCCGCCGTAAGATGAAGTCGATGATGGATGTCGACGATATGGATCTGGACCTGGGGTGAGATCCTGGGCCGCAGATTTGCGATAATTGGACATGATGTACCTGCAAAGGGGGATTTCTCCCTCAATGATCTAGCAGGGGCCGCAGGTAGACTGGATGTACTTCTACGCGCTGTAAACACTGCTCTGTTCATATCGCATGGAATCAGAGAGGAAACCCAAATTGTTCTACACCTAGAGGGAAGCGGTTCCCGAAGAATCAAGTTCGACGGTAGCAAACTCAGAGGTGTGCATCCAGACGAGAGATCAATTGCCGGACATGTACGTGCAGTCGTCAGAAGTCGGATGCCTCCTGTGGGAGTCTGGGAAGAGTACTCCGGAGGGATTAGTCACTCAGGAGGAAGTTTAGACCAGACTCTCAAAGAATGGTCTGATGAAGGATGTAGAATACTAGTAATGGATGCTAAAGGGATTCCGATTGAGGTTTCA
This sequence comes from Methanobacteriota archaeon, assembly GCA_002727275.1. GTDB lineage: Archaea > Thermoplasmatota > Poseidoniia > Poseidoniales > Thalassarchaeaceae > Thalassarchaeum. The sequence continues at coordinate 16,818 of PBWO01000019.1, read as the reverse complement.
ACTATAGATGAAGAAGTTGGATTTGTTCTCTCAGATCACAAGACTTTCACCACATCAGAGTTAGAATTGCTGGATGATTTTGACAAAGTTTCAGTGGGTCAAAAGTGGCTGCAGGGACACTCTTGCGTAGCCATAGTGCACCATCATCTAGACAATTCCTAGAGTAACCATTCAGGAAGACCAGTTTGGTCGGCCCGGGTTGCTGCTCTCATAGCCTCTACATCGAGGCCGAGTGGGTGGTTGATTGGCCAAGAGGATAGAGGAGTTATAGAAACTGAACCTGAATTTATCGCGTTGCAATCAGTTTCTGGTATGTCTTCTTCTACGATTTTTGCTGATCCCACTTTGAAGCCGACATCGAATTTTCTGATATCTCTGATATCTATTGCATTCCTATACCACCTTGCACCCAAACTAACAGTCTGGATTGTTCCATTCCAGATTCTTGGAGAATTAACATTTAGAATCATGTCTCCATTAGCAAAGGCAGAAAACGAAAATTGGTTCTTGTTTGCTCCTTCTGGAATTCTATTACATCCTTCTGGCCTCCCCAAGTTACAGGGAGTCCGAGGTAGTTTGGAGGTACACGCCTCAATAATAGATATCATCGCAGGTAGGGATTCTTCGAAGTTTGAGTGTTCATAGGTTGCTAGACTGAAGGCCATTGATGGCATCCCATAGAGCGCTGCCTCGCGAGCAGCTGAAACGGTCCCAGAGTGCAGCACATCGACTGACAAGTTTGGTCCTTGATTGATTCCAGAAATACACAATGTAGGCCTGATTTCAGGGGCCCATGATTCAAGACCACCATCGATAGCTACAATGGCACAATCACAAGGAGTGCCATCTAGAGAAAATATTCTCAGAGGGGGCCCATCAGAATCTCTGATTGATTCTGCGATGTCTTCACGTTCCTGAAGCCCTAGGTTATGATCGAGTGTAAGTCTCATACCTGAGCAAGATTGCTCGTTTGCAGGCGCTAGTACTACAATCGGATATCCTATAGAATGTAGTTCTTTGATTAGAACTTGTAACCCCTTTGCTTCGACGCCATCGTCGTTTGTCAAGAATAGGCCAGGCTTGTCCATGAATACGGGTCCGGCCGGAGGTTCTTCAATCAGTGTCTGTTTGAGTCCCAGAAGAATACTCCTCCATCGTTACCATGATTGCTCCGGCAACCATCAGTGGACCTCCCAATAGGGTCCACATGCCCAGAGTAATGTCTCCCTCCCAAAGCCAGCCTATAATGCCCCCAACCACTGGCTCGAAGAGTAAAGTGATTGAGACAGTGATTGGAGCTATCCATCTCAGAACAGTATTGATTCCAGTGTGTCCCATCAATCCCGGTCCGATTGATAGGTATACAATCCAAGAAAGCCAGACAGCGTCACTCCAACCAAACAGAGAGAGTTCTGGAACAGTATCTGATATGCTGGCCCCCTCTTGCGAAATGGCTGCCATTGCGAGCCATATCCCTGCCCCCAATGTCACTGGAAATGCATATACGAAAATCGGAATTTTCCTCTCGGAACGGAGATGCCTGCCTGCTAACAGATAGCCTACTACAGTCGCAGCCCCAAGAAATGCAGCGGCATCCCCTACGATAGTGACTTCTCCTCCAGACTCAATATCGCCCAGCGAAAGAAGAGCCCCTACAACCCCGATTACAACTCCGAGAACATGTCCTCTACGGACTGCTGTCCCAATTAGCGGCATCAGAAGTACTAGGACAATTGGATGAATAGAAACAAAAAGCAAACTATGGACAAGACTGGTGTGGTCGAGCGACCAGACCCATGAGCCGAAATGGGTGCCCAGGAAGATGCTTGAGACGAACATAATACCCCAGTCCCTAGAAGTAACAGAACCCGTTGTTGAACGGGAATACTGATAGATGAAACCAGGGAGTAGGATTAGTGCTGTGCCCTGCATTCTCCATGAAGCCCTGAGTAGGGGTGGGACTTCACTCATCGACTGCAGTACGATACCTGCGCTAGATACAGCAATCAGAGCAACGAATAGTATGCCCCAAGCGAACAGGGGTGGCTTGCCTTCATTCATCAGTATCAACCGGCAATCTCAGCGTCCATGATCTCAGAGTCGCCTCCTTCCTTCTTGACTCCAATTATACCAGCAGAACGGAACAGAACAAAGATTAGCCCAGCCAAGATGATATTTACGACAAGGAAACCTGCGAATCTTGCTTGAGGCCACCAAGACTTGATGCTCATAGTCTCAGTACAAATTACTGATTCGGGAAGGATTTGGCAAGACGGTTCCTTGCCATCCGCGATGTCGGAAGCAATTCGGGAGGTAGCATATCCCAAGACATGACCGAAGTCGTCATCAGTGACCCCAATCATCTCATCGAGGTATGTTTCTTCAGTCCAAGAATCTGGCAAATACTCCTGCTCGGTTTCAAGTTCGTCCGTTACTGCCATCACAGCAGATTCGACTCCAAAGAATGCCTCTCCAGTCAGGGCCCCAGCGGCCACCATGAAGGTGAACAGTAGCATTAGTGCCCTGCTCTTCTCCGAAGCAGCAGAACCTTCCGATAAGCGAATCTCCTCAACCTTGGGCAGGAGACGTCTCTTCTCCCACCAATCGCGGGCTGCTCCTCCAATCAACATGGGGAATGTCACTGGAGTTGGCAGATACATTCCGAGTCCGAATGACGTCCCCATGCCAGTAGCCCACTCGACGAAAGCACCCAAAAGGAACCCTAGCCCGAGTGCCCACCAGTCGCCCTGTCCTTCGGCGAGGATGATTGTAAAGGAAGCGAAAGCATTGGCCTGTGGGGCTAGAAGATCGATGCTGCCATCGGCCAGCAACATCGAGAGGAAGATAGCCACTCCGGCTCCTAGAATAGCTCCCGGAACGACACCCATGATGTTGCCTTTGGATATATGATAGGGGCGATTGCCGATATACAGGCTATTCTTGTAATCACCAACAACTGTTCCTGACATCGAAATCGCTGAGCCAAATACCGTTGTACCCACTAGTGCCATCAAAACCGATTCTTCGCTTGTAAGTCCTACTGGGAGGTTTAGGAACACTAGTAGTAACATTAGCAGAACAATGAATGAGGTCCCCGAAACAGGTTCTATTCCAGTCTCTCCCATGACCCTTACGGCAATGGCCCCTAGTAAGAAAGTCGTAGCGAGAAGAATGATTGCAAAAATCAAGGCAGGAAGAATCGGGAAGCCTCCGAGAGCGAAAATGGCCACCATAGCAACGAAAGCAATACCCATGAAGATTGGAATATGCTCAAGAGGCCACTCGTACCACCCCTTGCCCTCGATGAATTCGTCTCCTTTCTCACCAGAGAAGGCTCGAGTAATGTCGCCAAAAATGTTGATGAAAGTAGGTGCCATTTTGAGCAGGCCATATACTCCGCCACCTAGGATTGCTCCAATTGCGATAGTCCTGACAATTGAAAGGAATGCCTTCCATTGCACAACCGGATATACTGGGAGAGTTGATAGGTTACCATATTCGGTGATTTCGACGTACTGCCCTAATGCAGCGTCGTAGACGGGGGTATCCAATAGGACAACTAGAGGGACAAGATAGAACCATGCTACTATGGATCCTAGGTTAACTAGGAATGCCACTCTGAACTTCATGAACCATCCAATGGCTAGAAGAGTTGGGCTGAGTTCCACACCTAGGAATGTGTACGAAAATATGTTCCCTGATTCATAAGGGGTGATTCCTCCGAATGGTGCATGCCCATCGACCAATTTAGTTGGCTGATGCAACCACCTCTCTGTGTAAATAGAAGCTAGACCCCATTCTTCGCCAGACAGCATCATTGCTAGATAGTCTGCAATGCTGCTAGGGATATGTGCTACTTTGCGGCCCCACATCAGAGGATAGTCGATGAGGAACATGAATCCCATAGTCAGAACTGTCCAAAGTCCGACTGTCTTGAGTGACTCTCTAGCTGCATCTGCCGCACCACTACTCACATCAGAAGAGATATCCAGCATCTTTAGTGTGGCTTCGAAGCCGGGCATTGGAAGGGGATCTTCAACTAGCCAAACTCGCCTGAAGATAATGAAATACATCACTCCTAGGAAACCAGCAAACATCGATGCTATGATTCCTATAAATGCCAATTGTAACGTATCTACAGACGAAATAAGATGGCCATCACCAACGATATAGTCATCGGAGTATGCCAACAAGAATATCGCAGGGAAAGTGAAAATGAACCCCGTAGAAGCATGTGTTGCTCCAGTGGTCGCACTTGTGGCTATATTGACTTCAGAAGGCGACCATTTGAGCGCCATTCCTAGTAGATATGCAACATACCATGCTGCTGAGACGGCAAGCCCGATTTTGAGCCCAATATATGCCGTTACTCCACTGAATACAGCCCCGATTAATATTCCAATCAGTACCTTTCTCGTGTCCCAATGACTGATTTCAAATGATTCTTGTAGATTCTTCTCCTCAAGGTACTGTTCCAGAAGACCTGTGTTGAGGTTGTTGTACATATCCTCGTCTAACCAAGTCAAAGTGCCATTCTCGATTGCTTCTAGGCCCGATGGGGTGACTGGTTGCCTGTATGCTGAACGCTCCACATCGGACATGCTACACTCCTCGTTCTGCGGTCATAGTCAGCCGCTTATACTTCTTCTGCGAAAGAAGTTACTAGGTGCCTAATTGATTATCAGTGGTCTCTAGTGATGCGATACCTGCCCATGGCTTCCATCCATTGGACTTCACGACCAGATTCCAAGTTCAGACTGGGGTCAACTGGAAGAATTAGAGTATCATAGGTCTTATTGTCCATAGCATGGACTTCCTCGCCCTGGATATGTGTGATTATAGCAGACCCTTTCTCAATAATTGGGATGTTGATATTGTCAGTCACTGTGCCTACGTGAGATCGCTTCTGACCAGTGAATATATCCTCAAGTTCAATTCTAGCCTTAGCTGAACCGTGCTTTCCGGGCTTGGACTTAGACATGCTTAGAATCTTGTATGCACTATCCTCCAAGGCGACATAGCGTCCCACCTTAAGTGTCCTAATCTCGGCTCTAGTTGTACCTGGCATGCTAACAGAGGCAGGTCCACGCTACGCCTTATCAGCATTGCCGACAGACTGTCGTGCAGGTTGGTTCCAGGACCGGGAGCCGAAGCCCCCGATCCCGGTTATGTCCGACTGATTACTCAGTCGTCCTTGCGGCGGCCCAGAAGGGCTGCACCGACCAATGCGATAGCAGCGAATAGTGCCGGGAAGCCCGGTACTACATTGCTCCATCCAAGTGAGGTGTCCTCATCGGACACGTAAGATGGGCCGTCAGTGTTGTCCTCGTCGACTGCATCACAGATTCCGTCACCGTCGTAATCAGCTGGAGCAGAATCGTCATCGAGTGAGTTAGAGCCACACTCTTCCTCACGGGCGTCAGAGTCTCCGTCACCGTCGTCGTCAGTATCCTCGTTGTCACCAGTACCATCGCCGTCAGTGTCAAGCCACTCAGTTGAGTCCTCTGGGAAGGCATCTTCGGAGTCAGAAACTCCGTCATTGTCATCATCAGAGTCCGCATTGTCGCCCAATCCATCACCATCGAGGTCACTATCCTCAGACGGGTTCAGTGGGAAGGCGTCGTCAGCATCGGCAATTCCATCGCCGTCATCGTCAGTATCGGAGTTGTCGCCGATTCCATCGCCGTCAGTGTCTATCCACTCAGAAGAGTCTGTTGGGAACACATCGATACCGTCGTTGACTCCATCGCCGTCATCGTCTGCATCAGAGTTGTCACCCTGGCCATCGCCATCCAAGTCATTCCACTCAGTGGAGTCTTCTGGGAAGGCGTCGTCAGCATCATCGTAGCCGTCATTGTCATCGTCAGTGTCGGCGTTGTTACCGATTCCATCGTTGTCGTCGTCGGATGTCTCAGACGCATCTAGAGGGAATGGATCAGCTACGTCAGCCACTCCATCGCCATCGTCGTCTGGGTCAGCGTTGTTACCAATGCCATCACCGTCAGTGTCATCCCACTCGCTCGGGTTGAGTGGGAATGCATCATCTGCATCTAGCACACCGTCATCGTCGTCGTCAGTGTCGGCATTGTTACCTACGCCATCTCCGTCGAAGTCCTCAGTCTCTGTTGCATCATTCGGGAATGCATCCAAACCATCGGTGACTCCATCGTTGTCGTCATCAGTATCTGCATTGTCTCCAATGCCGTCAAGATCGTTGTCGTTAACCTCGCTGGCATTCTGTGGGAATGCATCTACATCGTCATCGTAGCCATCATTGTCGTCGTCAGCATCCATCACATCGCAAACGAGGTCGCCGTCGTAATCTGCTGGTGTTGAGTTGGCAACCAATGGGTCGGAACCGCAAGTTACCTCATCAGAATCCAACCACGAGTCGTTATCGTCATCGTCGTCAATCGTGTACGCAGATGGGTCACAAGCAGAGCCGTTGAGCATTGTACTTCCAAGTGAATCAGCCAATCCATCGCCATCAGTATCTAGACCGATACATGGGTCAAGGCTGGCTATATCATCGTCATCTAGCACACCGTCATTGTCGTCGTCAGTGTCTAGGTTGGATGGAATCATTACGTTCGGTAGGGCCAAATCGTCAATCCAGGCCGTGCTTGAGCCTGCAGAGCCACTGGTTCCGAAGTCAAAGGTGAACTCAATCTTGTGAGTACCTGGGCCGACCTGATAGGACATGAATCCTGATCGCTCGCCACACCATTCGCCGTTGAAACAACCTCCATAACCTGATGCATCAATCTGAACACCGTCTATGAATACCTTGAGTCCCTCATGGAACTGGGTACTGTACGTTCGCTCTACTGAGCTGACCTTGTAGTTCCAGTTGATAGAACCGCCAGTTGTGTAGAAGGTTGCGTGTACTGTAACCTCACCATAGTAACCGCTAGCCAGTTGACCTGATCTGAGCGAGTAGTTTCCAGTGATTGCGTCTATAGTCGACACAGTCCAATCATTGTGGATGGTGGTTGGAGTACAGCTGCCGGTATTTCCGTAGGTGGTGTTACCGTATCCCGTACACTGTGAGTAACCCCAGAGTGTAGTGATGTTAGCAGGTATTGCTCCAGTCTCGAAGTCGAATGACTCTCCTGCAGTGACTACATTAGCGTAGTCAGCAATGCCATCGCCATCAGTATCAGTATCTCTGGTGGAATCAAGAGGCCATGCATCCACGTCGTCATTCACGCCATCGTTATCATCGTCGAGGTCGGCATTATCTCCAAATCCATCTCCATCGGCGTCAGCCCACTCACTTGAATCAAGTGGGAAGGCATCGTTGGCATCATCAACACCGTCGTTATCATCGTCGGTGTCGGCGTTGTCTCCGATTCCATCGCCGTCGTTGTCAGCCGACTCGTTAGCATTCAGTGGGAATAGATCGTTCCAGTCATACACACCGTCATTGTCGTCATCGACGTCTTGGATGTCACAGTAACCGTCTCCATCAGTATCAACGTGCTCAGTAGCATCGAACGGACAGTCGTCTACGGTATCGTTGTAGCCGTCGTTGTCATCGTCGTCATCTACGTCTAGTCCATCAGACATGAACTTGACATTGTCGATGTATATTGCCTCAGTTCCAGCGTTGGATGAGAACTCTACCATCAGATATCCTGAACCGGATACAGCTCCACTCACTGTGGTCCATACTCCTTCGTAAGCTGCGAAGTCGGTATCGATATCGTAGCCGCTTGTGTTCAGTAGTTCGGTGGTTGAAGATGCTCCAACATAACTGATGATGATGTAGTCTGCAGTCTCCCACCCAGTACTCTGTACGAATAGATCGAGAGAGACAGAATCTGCATCAGCCACTGATCCTGTAGATAGTTGGATAATTCCGTCGGTATCTGACATCTGGTAACCTTGTGTTCCCTCAGGGAACGCTCCTACGGTTGTTGCGTAGTTAGTTACTCCGAAGTAGTCTCCATCAGTAAGACCGACACTACCTGTGGAGATGTAGTCAGCACTGTATCCAACATCACTACCAGAGACAGATGCCATGAAGGCAATCATGTTGTAACTGGAGAATCCACCTGTGTTATCCTGGTGCCATGTATAGGTACCAGGCTCGTAGTATGGACCGTAACTTCCAGTGAAGGTAGATCCTGAGTCACCATAATCAGCGGATATTAACAGGTTTCCAGACGGCCCTGTCAAAGTGATTGGGTGGTAAATCATCGTGTAGTACGAGTACGCAGTGGCAACCATACTCTCACCTGAGTTCACTGTGAACGAGCAGGTGAAGTCACCAGCGTAAGAGAACGCACCAGAGGAAGATGTGGTCATACAAACAGTGGTACTAGCACTGCTGTATGATACACTGGCCTGACCGGCGTTGTTCGCTAGTGTGTGGTTCAGTGAACTGTTTCCGGTATCAATGTACATGCTACCTGTCGAAGCACCCTCGAATCCGATGAATCCGACAGTGTCGCCCATACATCCTGCTACTAGGCTGTCTGGGCTGCCGTCGCCATCGAAGTCAGAGCTTGCGCAAGCATTGAGTGGCCAAACATCTGACGAATCTGCAACTCCGTCACCGTCATCATCAGTGTCAGCATTGTTACCAATTCCGTCACTGTCAGTGTCAGTAGTCTCAGTAGCATCCAATGGGAACGCATCAACAGCATCGACGGTGTTATCGTTATCATCGTCAATGTCTAGAACAAGCGTGGTTGAACATCCTGCGACTATTGAGTCTGGCTTACCATCACTGTCCGTGTCGACTGCAGCGCACTCGTCCATTGGGAATGGGTCAGTCAGATCTGGAGTGCCGTCGTTGTCGTCATCGGTATCTGCGTTGTCACCTGTACCGTCTGCATCGTTGTCAGCCCACTCGTTAGCATCGTCTGGGAAGGCATCGGCAGAGTTGGAGTAACTGTCGCCATCGCGGTCACTGTCAAGAGCGTCACAGGTCAAGTCTCCGTCCATATCAGATGGTATGCTTGTTGCATCTAGCGGTAGGCTGGTAGATGCGTATGCACTTCCATCATTACAGTTGGTAGTCTCATCCAAGTCAGAGTAACCATCGTTGTCGTCATCATAGTCCTGTGGAGTTCCAGCAATGGTCACACTTGGGTATCCAACTGTCTGTGATGTCGGCAGTGAGATGTCATCAACTGCAACGAAGTCGTTAACTCCGGTACAACTGCTACCGGCTGAACACCATGAGGAGTCTCTCTTGTATGTCCAGGTCAGTGTGTGAGATCCTGCAGTCAACGTGTGAGTGTAGGATTCCCATGCAGAACTTGTACCACAATCTCTGGTCACGATTGAGCCATCAACTGAGAATGTCATGTAGTCGTAGCTGTCACAGCCAAAGTCGTACTCAGTCTGGGTCAGGTAGTTGAAACTCATGTCGCCAGCATAAGTTGTGACAGTCAGAGTCATTGTGTATGTTCTCGAGTGCTGGTCGGTAGGACCTGCAATCATTGAGTAAGTACCTGAGTTAGCGTAGTCAGTTGCTACTGCCCAGTCATGAGTTCCGCTGTTAACGAATGTCAAACCAGCAGATCCACTGTCGAAGTTCTCGACATCGTTGCTCACAACGATGTCAGGTGCTACTGTGTCAGCAGCTCCGTCTCCATCAGTGTCAATCCATGCATCAACATCGAAGTCGAAGTCGTCGTCCACATCTAGGTAGCCATCGTTGTCGTCATCGGTGTCTATTGCGTTACACATGTTGACGCCGTTTGGAGCGCCAGATGAGTCGACACTACCGGAGTCTCCGGATGAGTCTGCATCATAGTCCCCTGGAGTAGATGAAGAGTCAGTGGAATCAGTTCCACAAGCAACTTCCCATGAATCGTCCCAACCATCGTTGTCGTAATCCCTATCGTAGGTGTCGGACTCGTCTGGTGTTCCGTCATTGTCGTCATCGGAGTCGTCATTGTCTCCAATTCCATCTCCATCGGAGTCTAGCCACTCAGTCGAATCTAGAGGAGCCCAGTCAACTGCATCAGGCCAAGCATCACCGTCATCGTCAGTATCAGCATTGTTACCAATTCCGTCACTGTCAGTGTCAGTAGTCTCAGTAGCATCCAACGGGAATGCGTCATATGCATCTAGAACACCGTCACCATCATCATCGATATCTTCAGTAAGGGTTGTTGTGCAACCGCTTACAATTGTGTCTGGTAGCCCATCGCCGTCAGTATCTACGTTAGCACAAGCATCGGTTGGGAAGGCATCGCTGTTGTCACCATATCCAGTTCCATCCGATCCAGCAGGAGCGTCACCATCGGTGTCATCCCACTCAGCAGAGTTCAATGGGAACTGATCAGTGTCGTCGTTGTCACCATCGCCGTCACAATCTGCAAGTAGTGAACAGCCCGTGTTCTCATCAACGTCAAGCACATTGTCGCCGTCATCATCGTAATCCAAACTTGTACCAGCTGGGCTGGTAGCAGGAGTTGCGGTGGTTCCGTCTTCAATCACTATTGTAGCGGTGTTTCCACCGTCTCCGTAGCTGTCAGTAACAACAACTGTGTATGTTCCTGCAGATGTTATTGAGATTGGTGAACCAGTTAGGTAACCGTAGTTTCCTGAGTATCCGCAACTGTATGCTGCCCCGTTGATTGTGAGGCCGCACTCGTATGCGTAATAGTCGGTGTTGGTCATTGTGATTGTCGCCCTCTGATCGCTAGTTAGGGTGAATGTCTCACCCGAGCTTGCATAGCCTGAGCCTACCTCAGTTAGTGTGGACGATGTGGTCCATGTTGTCTCCGATAGGTTCGGGAAGTCGTCTGCTAGGCCGTCACCGTCGGTGTCGTCCCATGCGTCGACGTCATTGTCGAAGGCGTCGTCCGCATCTAGGTAGCCGTCGTTGTCGTCATCGGTGTCAGCATTGTCACCAGTTCCGTCGTTGTCGTAGTCGACCCACTCGGTTGAATCCAGTGGGAACGCGTCAGACGAGTCGTCGTATCCGTCACCATCGTCATCAGAGTCAAGCGCGTTACATGAACCGTCACCATCTGTGTCGGTTGGAGTATCGGCTGAGTCTAGAGGATCGTTGCTCTCACCGCAGTTTGTTANCTCATCTGCGTCAGAGTATCCATCACCGTCGTCATCGGTATCTGCGTTGTTTCCAGTTCCGTCACCGTCAGTGTCTAGCCACTCAGTTGAGTCCAGTGGGAATGCATCGGATGAATCGTCGTATCCGTCATCGTCGTCGTCTGTGTCTCCATTGTTTCCAATTCCATCATTATCGGTGTCTACCCACTCATTGTAGTTGTTCGGGAATGGGTCGGTTGCATCTGGTTCTCCGTCGCCGTCATCGTCGTCGTCTTGCCAGTCGTCAATTCCATCGCCATCGTCGTCAGCGTCAGCATTGTGGCCGTATCCATCGCCGTCAGCGTCCCATTGCTCAGTCGAGTCTAGTGGGAAGTCATCCGGACCGTTGGTACAAACGCCTGTGTCAACTGCTACAGTGTCGCAAGTACCATCGCCATCGTCGTCAGTGTCGGCGTTGTTTCCTATTCCATCACTGTCAGTGTCCCACCATTCTGTACCATCGTAGTCGAATGCATCGGCGGAGTTGATGTAACCATCACCGTCGATATCGGTATCGACATCGTTGCTCAGGCCATCAGAATCAAGATCGCCAGTTGGGTTGATTACAACCGCACTGGTAGGTCCAGCACTCAGCGAGAGAGATTCGACATTGCCGTAAGCATCAGTGTGAACAGCTGTCACAGAGTAGACAGTACCGATTACAGTACAGAATACAGTAGGTGTACATGCAGGGATATCGTAGGTGCTACTTGTAGCTCCTGAGATATCTCCACTTGCATCAGACCACTGGTATGTGAATGTTCCAACGCCATCATCGTCGAGCACACTGCTAGTGACGACGGTCAGAGTTGTTCCCTCATAAGCATCTCCAGAAATCGAGATGCTTCCAGTGGATGCATCCTGAGTGTTGGCAACAGTAATCGTGAACGAAGCCGTATCTGTTGCTGTTCCATCGGACACGCTGAACTCAACTAGATGTGTACCAACTTCACTGTTGGTTGGATTTCCAACCAGAGTTGCGGTTCCATCGCCATTGTCGGTTAGAGTCAGCCATGTTGGGATAGTTGTCCCAGTATACGAAGCCTGCTCATTTCCATCAGGGTCAGTTGCAGTAATCGTGTACGAATAAGCACTGTCTTCATCCACCGTAGTGATGTGTGTGCTAGTGATGGTTGGAGCATCGTTAGTGTCAGTGACTACAATCGTGAAGGTCTCAGTTGCAGTTGCTCCTGCGCCATCTGTAGCAGTGACTGTTACGCTGTGAGAACCGACATCTTCGTTGACAGGAGTACCGGATAGAGTTCCAGTTCCGTCCCCATTGTCGGTTAACGATAGCCAGGATGTGCCAGTGCCGTCGTCACATGTAGCGCACGCGAAGGACAATGCCATTGTGTCTCCAGCATCGACATCAGAAGTTGTGATTGAGTAAGAGTATGCGCTGTCCTCATCTACTGCAGTCCCAGCTGTGCTAGTAATCGAAGGAGCATCGTTGGTGTTGGCGACTGTTACCGTGAATGAATCGGTAACTGTTGCTCCTGCAAGATCAGTGGCTGTAACTACTACATTGTGTGCTCCGACATTATCGTTTGTTGGAGTACCACCAAGAGCGCCGGTACTAGCATCACAGGTCATCCAAGTTGGGATTGTTGTGCATGCTAGTGTAACGGAGTCTCCCGAATCGACATCGGCTGCAGTAACAGTGTACGAGTACGCACTGTCTTCGTCAACGCTGGTTACTGCGGTGCTCGAGATTGTCGGTGCATCGTTGGTGTTAGCTACTGTTATTGTGAATGCGTCGGTAGCTGTTGCTCCTGCAACATCGGTGGCTGTTATCTCGACGCTGTGTGCACNAACTTCACTGTTGGTTGGAGTTCCGGTAAGGATTCCTGTCTCTGCATCAAACGACATCCAACTTGGGATAGTGGTGCCACTAAGAGTGACTGTGTCACCGGCATCAGGATCCGAGGTTGTAACAGTGTAACTGTAAGCGCTGTCCTCATCCACACTGGTAATTGCAGTGCTTGTAATCGAAGGAGCATCGTTGGCATTGTTCACTGTGATTGTGAACGATTGTGAGCCGGTTGCTCCTGCAGCGTCGGTAACTGTGATTGTAACGCTGTGAGTACCAACATCTGCATTGGCTGGAGTTCCAGTCAATACACCTGTAGAAGCTGTGAATGTCAGCCATGAAGGCACAGTAGTACCCTGCAATGTCAGAACATCTCCAGCATCAACATCCGCACCAACTGCGGTGTAAGTGTAGACATCGTCTTCCTCAGCAGTAGTAATCGCAGTACTCGAGATTGTAGGCGCGTCGTTGGTGTTAGCCACAGTAATCGTGAATGAATCCGTCACTGATCCGCCATTTCCATCAGACAGAGTAATGACGACATCGTTACCACTAGTTCCCACATTGGCGTTCAATGGAGTACCTGAAAGAACTCCGGTACTGGCATCGAATGATAGCCATGATGGGACAGTAGTTCCGGTCATTGTGATTGTATCGCCATCAGCATCTGAACCAGTTACTGTGTAGGTGTAAGCAGAGTCCTCAGTTGCAGATGTTACTGCACTGCTAGTGACTGTAGGTGCGTCGTTAGCATTTGCAACAACTAGTGTGAACGAGTCAGTTGCAGTTGCGCCCAGAAGGTCAGTTGCAGTGATTACCACTGCATGGCTGCCGACATCAGAGTTGGTTGGGGTTCCCGATAGGGCACCGGATGAGCAAGTCAACCAGGTTGGAACCGTAGTACAGGTTAGTGTAACGGAGTCCCCAGTATCAACATCTGAAGCTGTGGTTGTGTAAGAATACGCAGTATCCTCATTTGCTGTAGTATCCGAAGTGCTAGTAATACTTGGAGCATCGTTAGCACCAGTGATTGTTACATCAACATCCATTGTATCGGAAGCGGTTCCGTCAGAGACTGTGATGGTGAACGAGTCAGTTACTGAGGCTGAAGCAGCAAGTGCATCGGTGTCTGCATCAGAGTTGACCAAGGTGTACGTCCAGGCACCCGAACTAGTAACAGCGAATGTACCGTATGTACCAGTGGCTGAACCAGCGGTGTAGGTCAGTGAGGCACTGTCATCATCATCAGATGAGGACACGGTTCCGGTTGCTGTAGTAGTCGAAGCATCTTCGGTAACAGCTCCAGTCTGATCCGCACCAGCACTTGGCGCATCGTTGGCACCAGTGATTGTTACATCAACATCCATTGTATCGGAAGCAGTTCCGTCAGAGACTGTGATTGTGAACGAGTCAGTAACAGAATCTCCTGCATCTAGGCCGGTTGTATCAGCATCATTGTTGTCCAATGTGTACGTCCAAGCACCCGAACTAGTAACAGCGAATGTACCGTATGTACCGGTGGCTGAACCAGCGGTGTAGGTCAGTGAGGCACTGTCGTCATCATCAGATGCAGACACAGTTCCGGTTGCTGTAGTAGTCGAAGCATCTTCGGTAACAGCTCCAGCCTGATCCGCACCAGCGCTTGGCGCATCGTTAGCACCTGTGATGGTGATTGTTACAGTCATAGTATCGCTGAGAGTTCCAGTTCCATCATCAGTAACTGTAATGGTGAATTGCTCGGTTACAGAATCTCCTGCGTCTAGAGCAGTTGTATCAGCATCGTTGTTGTCCAATGTGTATGTCCACACACCCGAACTAGTAACAGCGAATGTGCCGTATGTGCCACTAGATGCAGATGCAGAGTAAGACAGTGTGTCATCAGGATCTGGGTCGGAAGCATCAACAGTATCCGAAGCAGTGTTGGTGGAAGCATCCTCAGTGATGGCTCCAGTTTGATCGGCTCCAGCATCAGGTGCATCGTTGACGTTGCCAATCTGAGATGTTAGAGCAGAGTTGACTGTCTCCGTTGTACTGTAATCATCAGTGTAACTGACTTGAACTCTAATCCACTTATCGGTGTCTGTCTGAGTCAGAAGGTAAGTCGACGAAGTAGATCCAGATATATCTGAACATGAGGATGCTGCATTCGAGGAGCATCGCTGCCACTGGTATGAGTAAGTTGAACCTGTCATTCCATCCTCGTCATTACCGGTTAGAGGTGAAGCGTCAGCAGTTAGAGTCTCATCCTCTGTTAGAGTACCGCTGATAGTAGGTGTTCCAGTGTTGGCATCGTTGACGTTGGATGTTGTCGTCCCCATCATCCCAGTATGGGACTCGGTACCGCCCTGTTCGTCTGTGTAAGATACTGTCACTCGGACATAGTTGTCTACATCAGATTGAGTCAGAGTGTATGTTGAAGAAGATGCGCCAGATATGTCTGACCAACTGGATGCAGTTTGTGGCGTAGTAGTCCTCTGCCACTGGTAGGTGATTGTTACACCCGTCAGTCCGTCAGAGTCGCTAACAGTAGCTGTCAGCGTACTGTCTTCAGCATTCGTTCCACTTAGAGAAACTGAACCCATGTCATTGATATTAGCTACGGTAACTGTAAACGACTGAGTTGAGCTGAGGCTGTCTCCGTCGGTAGCAGTCAGTACTACGCTGTTTGCACCCACTGCAGAGTCACCAGGAGTACCAGTGAGTTTACCTGTCGAGGTGGAATAACTTAGCCAAGACGGGCACGTAGTACAAGCGACAGTGACCGAATTCGAGTTAGGCGTACCATCATCATCGTCAGAAGTCGTTACTGTGTACGAGTAAGCTGTGTCCTCAGTTGCCGCAGTTACAGCAGTACTGGTAATGCTAGGTGCATCGGCCTGGTCAGACTCAACAGACACCTGAGTTGCCGCAGTATTGGTGTTACTAGACGAATCTGAAGCAACTCCAGCGGCCACATCGATTGTGATTGTAGCATCAGCCGAAGGAGTGATTGTTGCGGTGTAGGTATCTCCACTTCCAGAAATAGTAGCTGATCCGCTACTCAGAGTTATGTCGCTAGCGGCGAATCCTGTAACTGATTCAGAGAACGTAATTGTAACGGCAAATGTTGAACCAGTAGCAGGGTTTGAACCAGTGTATGAGATACTTACAGTCGGTGCAGTGGTATCAACTACGAATGCAGTCAGAGTTAGAGCACTCGCAGCGTTACCTGCGCTGTCAGTGAAGGTCACCGTACAGTCATTGTAGGTTCCGTCTGCCAGAGCAGATGAACCATCAGACTGAGTCAAAGTTAGTGTGTTCGAGCCAGAGGATACCGATGCAGAACTGGATGTACCACAGCTTCCACCGACTGCGACTGTTCCTGCCTCTGCCACACTGATGACAACATCAGGAGTGTTGTCGTTGCCAGGAGTGCTAACAGCAGTTCCCTCAGTGGCTGCTGCCACTCCAGTGTCAACAACGAAGGCAGTTAGCGTCAATGCGCTAGCAGCGTTGTTTAGGCTGTCAGTGAAGGTCACCGTACAGTCATTGTAGGTTCCGTCTGCCAGAGCAGTTGATCCATCAGACTGAGTCAAAGTTAGTGTGTTCGAGCCAGAGGATACCGATGCAGAACTGGATGTACCACAACTTCCACCGACTGCGACTGTTCCAGCCTCGTCGACACTGATGACTACATCAGGAGTGTTGTCGTTATCAGGTGTGCTTACCGCAGTACCCTCAGTAGCTGCGTTCGCAGTGGTGTCTATAGTGAACGCAGTCAAAGTTAGAGCACTGGCAGCGTTACCTGCGCTGTCAGTGAACGTAATTGTACACGTGTAAGCCTTGTCGCCATTAGTAGACAGGGTAACTGTGTTGGAACCAGAAGCCATAGTTGATGTTGAACTCAGACCACAGCCTGTTGTTCCGCCAACTGCAATCGTACCTGCCTCTGCCAC
>PBWO01000018.1 GCA_002727275.1 Methanobacteriota archaeon | reverse complement strand
TGTATGATACAATGTCACTAGCCCAAAGAAGGCGGCCATCCCAGAAAGACCGCCAAAGGTCCGATTACCGAACATCTTCTTCTGGTATACTTGGACGTGTCTAAGAATCTCCATAGCAGGCTGAGGAGCTCCTGACTGGTGCGAAGTGGCTTCGAGGATATCCATCAGGCACTGTTCGTACTCCCAGATTGCGAGACCTCCTCTGTGCGAGTAGAATGCGTCATCTGATGTCCACTCTGGCGGAGCTGTGGATTTCCAGCCCTCTATCAGTGCAAGACGCAATGGCATCAGTTCAAGGTTTGATGCTGCATCATGGTGCAAACGGGATAGATCGTGTGCGAGGGATGCTAGGTCGCGCATTGCCGGAAACTCGCAAACTGGGACCCTTAGCGCATCGGCAAGACGTGTTCTTCCGATTCTGAGCGAGTCTCCCGAGATGTCGCTGAGTCTGACATCCATCAGGCTGAGTGTGCAGGGCTGGTCCTTCGAAAACGGAGCTCGCCATAGGAAAGTGGCTCTGAGATTCTCCTCAAGCCACTGATTCCTTGCGTTCCATCTTGACTGATCTGAGGGGGTGAGTCTAGCAGCCTCGGCCCTAGTGTGGTATCTACCCAGCACCATGCCTGAGTTTCGCAACTCTGCTTCGGCTGCCTCTGCATCATCCGACCCCAATGCGTTCAAGATTATTTCAGCAGAGTTCTCACTTTCCTCTTCCAATGGCCTGAGGATAACGACATCTCGGCCTTCGTAGGAATACCCGCCAATGGGTATTCTGGATCCTTCCGGAGCTGCCTTTGCTCTGGCCCTAATCCTGCCATCAGAGGCCCAAGGAATAAACTCCGCCAGCCATTTTGAATCGCCTTGCAGTATGGCGTTTAGCCCCCTCGGAGATGGCATCTTCTGCAATGATTCTATTGAATCTGGATCTGGAACTTGCCCCCATGATTCTAATTCGCCGACCATGGTGCTCCAGTCTGCCGGCTCGCTCAGTGATTCGGGTTCAATCATTCTAGCCATCATTCTCATTCGCTTCGGTCCAGCGAAACGCAGGGCGACGAATCCAGGCGGTGCTTCCTCATCGGACTCAATCTGAGACATAGCAGCAGGTCTCCAAGGCGTTTCATCGATTGACATGGCGCGTGCCCGGGGGGCACGACGTAGTAGTGGGTTTCATTGAATCGGTCAAAGAAGCCTTGAACTCGACCCTCGACCGAAGCATATGGGTGAAGCTGTGTCGGACATTCCTCTAGCCGTAGACATGGATGGTACCCTCATACTATCAGACATGAGTGTAATCAGTGCCAAACGGGTGATTGCCCGGAGGCCTTGGATGATTCTTGGAGTTCTGTTCAAGGAAATTATTGGTAAGAGGGCGCAGTGGAAAAGAGATCTTGCTCGCAAACTCGATTTTGAGGCGAGTGAACTGGATTATCACGAGGCTTTCTTGGACTGGATTACTGCTGAGCACTCACGAGGGAGGAAATTGCTTCTCGCAACAGCATCGGACCGCCTAGTAGCCGAGCGAGTAGCTGCCCATGTTGGACTGTTCTCAGACGTCCTAGCGTCGGATGAGACATTCAATCTGCGAGGCAGCAAGAAGGCTGAGGCCCTTATCTCAAGATTCGGT
The DNA here is from genome assembly GCA_002727275.1 of Methanobacteriota archaeon. Lineage (GTDB taxonomy): Archaea > Thermoplasmatota > Poseidoniia > Poseidoniales > Thalassarchaeaceae > Thalassarchaeum. Next base: position 7,960 of record PBWO01000018.1, on the reverse strand, counting down.
GAAAGAGGGTTCGGCTACGCCGGCAACAGTTTCCATGACTTGCCAGTATGGGAGAAGGCGGGGCAGGTCGTCGTTGTCAACCCCGACAAGGGACTTCTAGACCAAGTCGGAGAGGACGCGGACGTAATTTTCGAGTAGGCCGCCGTCGGCGACGACCTTTAGCGCAGAATTGTCTCGGTGACGCGTGGGTCGCGGGCGCAAAGCACTCGGAAGGAGGTTTGATGGGTTGGCCAAGTGGCTACTCAGATTCAGATTGGTTTCGGTCCCCGCTAGGATTATTGCCAACTCAAGTTACGCTTGGAGTTTCATCTCTCGAACCGACAGGATCCGTGCAAGACGGTTGCGTGAACGAGTAAAGCAGGAAGAGTTACCCGAACATGTATCAATAATCATGGATGGAAACAGGAGGTTTGCTTGGGGTAAGAATCTCGATAGAGGTGTTGGTCACGCTCACGGTAAAGAGAAGCTCAAGGAGGTCATGGATTGGATTCTCGACCTCGAGATTCCATACTTCACGGTCTATGCCCTCTCCACTGAGAATCTCAAAGAGCGTTCCGAGGCAGAACTTGAAGGGCTGTTCGATCTGTATATAGCAGGACTCAATGAGATTGCTGACGATCCTAAGATTCATGAGAACGGAGTAAAGGTACAGGCAGTGGGTCGTCTGAGTATGCTCCCTGACAGAGTCAGAGAGGCTCTAAAGAATGCAGAGTCGCGTACTGCGGACTACTCCAACTTCCTCTTCACGATTTGTCTTGCATACGGTGGCAGGGAGGAGATTGTGGATGCCGTCAGGGATGTCGCGGTAGCTCACGCTGAGGGNGAGCTCCCTGTCGAGATGATTGATCAGCAGCAAATATCGAGTCGCCTATACACTGCAGATTTGCCCGATCCTGATCTAGTAATTAGAACGAGTGGAGAGGAGCGGGTCTCAAACTTTCTGCTCTGGCAAATTGCCTATTCTGAACTGCACTTCACAGATGTCCATTGGCCTTCATTCAGNAAGGTGGATCTCTACGAGGCGCTTGAGTCATACCAGATGAGGAGGCGTCGCTATGGGGAGTGAGTCGTGCNATTCCTGCGGTCGTGATGGATACAACAACCCCGCTGTGGCAGTCGATGCAGTAGCTCTGAGGGAAGGTGTTTCTGGCACTGAGGCTCTACTAATCCGCAGAGGTACTGAGCCTTGGAAGGGNCGCTTAGGATTCCCAGGTGGCTTCGTTGAGAATGGAGAAGATCCTGANGATGCAGTTCTACGCGAGTTGGAGGAAGAAACCGGAGTAGATGGTTTCGATCCAGTCGCAATAGCGATCCATGGGGATCCTCAAAGAGACCCTAGGAAGCATATCATCGCCCTATTCTATCTGGTCGATGTTGATCCGGAAGCAGTTCCCAGAGGAGGAGATGATGCAGATGATGCAGCATGGGTCTCATTGTCTGATTTATCAGCAGAAGATATGTCCGGAGACCATATCCGAATAATCGAGATGTTTCGAGAGTAAGCCTATCACCTGCGCTCCCTTCCCGAAGTCATGAGCGGCAAGAAGAAAATCGACACCGGCGCAGAAGTGATGGGGCCCTACAGCCTTGGAATATCCGTCAAAGACCACATCTGGTTATCCGGGCAGATAGACAATACACAAGATGGGATTGAGGCTCAGACTAGGGGAACTCTGGCCAAGATAGACGGTCTGTTGGAAGCTGCTGGCAGCAGCAANCACGACTTGGTGAAGGTCACGGTTCTAATGACCGATATAGGGCACTACTCTGCCATGAATGAAGTGTACTCCGAATGGTTGGGCGATGCTATGCCTCCATCTAGAGCCGCATATGCAGTACGTGATCTTCCCGGAGGCGCACTGATTGAGATTGTATGTGAGGCATTCCGAGGAAGTGGTATTCAATGAACCATGACATTATTCTCAAGCGCTTCGAACAACCTGATGAATTGAGAGAGTTTGAGAANGGTAGGTTNGAGATNATCCACTTCGATGGGATGACAATAGGTCGGGCCACCTACGAACCTGGCTGGAAGTGGTCTGTGGATGTCTCACCGTTGTCAGGGACTGATTTCTGCGAAGTGGAGCATCTTGGCATGGTACTTGAGGGGCATGCAACCTGCGCTTTCAANGACGGAGAAGTCTACACCATGGGTCCCGGAGACCTGTTCTACATCGGNCCCGAACCTCACGATAGTTGGGTNGTCGGCGACGAGAAATACGTGTCTCTGCACTTCCAAGGGGCCGACAAATACGCTGATTGAGTCGCTATCCTGAATCGGGAACGCTTAGGAGTGTCTGCATCTGGCCCGGTCTGTGAGTGTGTTCAAGGCGTACGACATTCGAGGTATCGCGGGAGATGAAATCACTCCAGAGTTTGCCAACAGACTAGGTAAAGCCATAGTCACTCATCTCGATGCATCCGCAATTGCAGTAGCTAGAGATATTCGTGACTCTGGGCCTNGCTTGCATGCTGCTTTCATCGAAGGCGNGACCAGTGCTGGAGCAGATGTTCTCGATCTNGGAGTTACCACAACNGGGGTGCTNTATCGAGCCACTGTAGACCTGCCAGTACATGCTGCTGTTGCGATCACGGCTAGTCACAATCCTCCCGAGTATAATGGATTCAAAATCTGTCATGGTAAACTACCTATCGCCGGAGGAGAATTGCAGGAACTGAAGGCAACTTTTGATGCTGGAGAGTTCAACAAGGGCGAGGGAATTCACCGAGAAGTTGGGGGCTTTGAGGACCACTACATCCGCACTGTAGTCGAGAATGCAGGAAAGCCGGTCAGACCGGTGAAGATAGTAGTTGACTGTGGCAATGCGGTACCTGGCCCTCTTGCTACGAGGGTGATGGAAGCTCTGGGAGTGGATGCCATTACGCTGCACTGTGAGTGGGACAGTAGTTTCCCTAACCACCCTCCAGACCCTACTCGNCCAGAGAATATGTCTGATCTTTCAGCAGCAGTAGTAGAACATGGTGCAGAGTTTGGAATAGGAATGGATGGAGATGGCGACAGAATTGGAGTGGTAGACGAGTCTGGACTATTCATCCATCCTGACCGTCTGATGGCCGTGATTGCAAAGGATGTCCTCTCCAATTTGCCAGAAGATGCAGATGAAGATGAGCGCACCGTATACTTCGATGTGAAGTGCAGTATGGCGCTTGAGGAGGCCATCGAGTCTGCAGGGGGTGTGCCACGGATGGTCAGGACGGGTCATTCATTCATGAAGCGTGAATTGAGGAATAATCCAATGGCACCGATGGCCGGTGAGATGTCCGGCCACTTCTTCCTCCATGACCGCTGGCCCGGCTTTGATGACTCATTGTACAATGCAGCACGTCTGCTAGAGATAATCGGGCGTGACCCTTCTCCCTCAGATGGTGGGCCAACCTTCTCCGATCGCTTCTCATTCCTGCCCGATTACCCCTCTACTGGAGAAGCCAAAATTCCTCTGCCGGGTGAGCGTGAGCAGGTTCTGAGTGCTGTTGCCGAAGCCTTCTCCGACATGGAGTTCTCAACTGTCGACGGAATCAGGGTTCGATACGATGACGGTTGGTGTCTTTGTCGCGCCAGCAATACCGAAGCTATTCTCGTTATGCGTGCCGAAGGCCGTACAGAGGCTTCGCTAGAAGCAATCCTAACGGACGTAAATGCCCGTCTGGGTCAGATGTTAGATCTCAGTGCTTTACACTAATCTTCCATTGAGTCGCCAGAGGCGAGTACTGGTAGAGCCACTAAAAGACCACAAATTGCAGCGCAGAATACGCTTGCGAATGCGCCAATTCCTCCAAGTGCTGCTCCCGCTGCTCCGTCTCCGGCAATCTCTGCCATCATGTCTGCGAATATCACGGCGCCGATTAGCCCCATTACTAGATCTACTCCGATTGCGTACAGACCCAACTTCACACCGCTCTTCTGGTAGTTGAAAACCTGATACCCAGCATATGCCACCACGAATAAGTAACCAACATCAACTAATGCATCAACATACATGAATGGAGTGTTAACTTCAATTCCTGCGTTTTCGTAATCAGTGGCTGTAGACCCGACTACAAGCAGCCCGAGCAAAGCAAAGATACCCAGGATTGCACCCCATAGCATCATCAGAATTCCCATTACCTTGGGTAGAGAGCTCTTCGGCCCCATCGTTACTGCTGGTTGGTCAAACGCACCGGCAGGAGCATCTGCAGGGGCGGCATTCGGTGTTCCGCTGAAAGTGGTTTCTTGGGGTTCTCCCCCTCCGTCTTCTTCCATGGCCTATCCTGTCTCTGGAGACACTTAGCATTGTTCCCTGCACCGATTGTCTATATGTGGAGGAGGAAGCGGGGGTTCGCCGCCACTGTAGCTTAGTTGGTAGAGCACCTGATTCGTAATCAGGAGGCCGGGAGTTCAAGTCTCCCCAGTGGCTCACTCTTCCTCATCGAGACCCAATGCTTCCAGCAACGGTCTGAATTTATCATTCGACTTCGATAGTGAATCGATAACCGGCATTGGGTCACCTGAGAGCATTCCTAGAGCAGATCCCCCTCCGGTGCTGTTGTGACTGAATTCTCCGGCAAATCCTCGTTGATTTACTAGGGCACTGGTGTGCCCTCCTCCAACGATTGTGACTCCTGTCGCCTCAGCACACATGTTGAGAATCTCAATTGTACCGAAGGCGAACTCGGGCTTTTCGAAGTATGAGGCGGGGCCATTCCACAGGATGCAATTGGCACTGTTCAGAAGTATCCTCAAGTCTTGTAGAGTCTCAATTCCGATATCGTATATCGGATGGTCAGTTGGTAGATCAACCAACTCCATCTGAAACCTCTTCTCATCAATTTCAATGGCTACATCGCGCGGTAAGAACAGGAGTTCTGAGTGCCCCTCGATCAATTCCTTTGCCATTTTCCAGGTAGACTGAAAATCATCACCCATCATCGCCTTGATGGATTCCTTGTTTGTACTGCCGATATCATGGCCGTCAGCCCATAGCATCAGATTGCCAACCACTCCTACCATCACTATCGAGTCGACGATTTCTCTGCCGATTAGATTGAGGGCAACCCTCAATGAATCATCGCACTTCGCTCCACCGAGGATTGCAACATAAGGCCGAGGAGGGTCGTTAACTGCCAGACTGAGTGATCTGATCTCCTTGTTCATCAAGCGTCCTGCGATACACGGCACCTCTTCGGTGAATCCGGTCAAAGTGGGTGAGTTACGGTGCGCTGCCCCGAAGGCGTCGGTGACATAGGCGTCTGCTACTAACGAGAGTCTTGTGACAATCTCCGAGGTTGGTTCGTCCTCGACCTTCACTTTGTTCTCGCCGTATTCTTCAGGGTGCATCCTAACGTTGTTGATGAACACTTTATCGCCAGGCTGCATCTCTTCGATAGCTTCTATCGCCGCATCTCCGCAGATGTCCTCTACGAATCGTATCTTCTGGCCAATCAATCGTGAAAGACGGTCGCAGTGTCCAGCCATATCGGTGAAGTCATTCTTGCCTGGTCTTGACTGGTGCCCCATGATTACGACCTTGGAGTCAGAAAGATCACTCAGTGTGTCCAAGGTTGAACGTAATCTGCTGTCATCTAGGAAGGCGCCAGTAGCCGGGTCCAAGGGCGAATTCACATCGACTCTGTACAATACAGTCCGCCCTGCGAGACGGACGTCGTCCAACGACAGGACGGTTGTCACGTTCCGCGGCACCAGCGGCCCCTCTATGGCCATTGTGGGTGTAGAACACGCCTTGCGTGTTCCCACAATACCTTTCATTGGAGGCTACGGAGCGGTTCTATGAACTGGGATGCTGGGAGACTCACTGGGCCCGATGGTGAGGACTGGAGGGTTCCCGTATCCGAGTTAGAGTCACGTCAAACAAGGCTGTCTAAGGCTCTGGCCGATGCCGGTCACGAGTCGGTATTAATCGACGACCCGGTGGAGCTGTACTGGCTTACAGGTGGTCGACAGAGCTCGATGCTGCTTGTTGGTGCGGATGGTTCCGAAGTCGAGTCTGTACATTGGGTTCGCCGCTCGCTTGAGAGGGCACGATTTGAGGCAGGAGGAGAGGGTGCCCCGCACCAGATAGTCGAACAGCCACGGATGAGTGGGTTGGAAGATGCTCTAAGGGATGCTGGTTGCACTAAGGCCCCGGGAATGCTCGCAGAAAAGGTCCCTAATTCAAGATGGGAGTTCCTGTCTGGAAGATTCTCAGGGCTAGAGGGTGAAAGTTCGGATTGCTCCGGGATTCTATTCGCCCTCAGGGAGACGAAGTCAGACTGGGAAATCGAGATGCATGCTGAGAGCGGGCAGATTAATCGGATGATGTTCGAAACAATCCAAGATATCGGAGGTATCGGCAAGACTGAGATTGAGATGGCAGCTGCGGCTGATGAGATTAGCCGGGCCGCTGGATTCGGTGGCAGAATCAGGATGAGAAACTGGCCGATGGATTGTGACAGAGTGGTGATTGCCGCAGGTCGCTCAGGGGCTGTGCCCTCGTACTTCGATTCGGGTGTCGCAGGTCTGGGCGCCAACCCAATAGCTTCACTGGGAGCTGGATTTGCAAAAGTAGCCAAGTCTGAGCCTGTACTGGTCGATATCGTCCATGTTCACCGAGGTTACGTCTCGGACTGTACTCGAATATTCAGTGCCGGACCGCTATCCTCTGATTGGCACCAGAGGCTCGACGATATGGCCGAAATCAGAGACTCTATGGTCGGTCGGCTTGGCCGGGGCGATGACTGTTCGGCCGTATGGGAAAAAGGCATTCAGATGGCATCTGAGATGGGACATTCTGAACATCTGATGGGAATGCAGCCCGACCAAGCTAGGTTCCTAGGGCATTCAGTCGGTCTAGAGCTCGATGAAACTCCTGTAATCGCAAGGGGCTTCGACCGCCCCTTGGAAGCCGGCGGCACTATGGCAATTGAGCCGAAGGTGATATACACGGACGGTGCCATTGGTACCGAAGACACTTGGGTCAGAGGTAGCGAAGGTATGGAGTGCCTGACAATGGGTGAGTCGTTTCCGATGCTGGTGGAGTGGTAGTATGAGGAAAGGTTTCGGAGGTGCTGGAACTTGACTAGGGCTCGGAAAAAGGCACAAATGCGTCTTGCCAGAGTACTGAATGAACGTAAGGAACCTCATGGCAGTCTGATCACAGATGACTCTATACTGAAAGGAGTTGAAGTTGACGACTCTGGAATAATCGAGTTGTGGGTCAAGCCCCCTCATCCTCACTGCCCTTGCTGCCTAGATGACCTAATCTCCCTAAAGCGTGAAATCGGGTCACAGAGAGGGGTTTTGGGTTGCCACATCGAAATTGTCGGCATTCCACAAGCCGAGAGATGGACTGCAGCGATTAATGAGTAAACTCACTCCTCTTCATCGTTGTCAGAGATTTTCAGTCTGGCCCTCTCCATTCTATCCTCGACCTCCCTCATCTTGGAGGTGAATTTTGTCGACAGCCACCATACAGCGATACCAATCGCCAATATGTCAATAATCAGAAGAGTTAGGAATTCAGAATTCGACCAATCTACCATTGAATCACCAAGCAGGAGGAATAACGTCGATTTCGCACGAGCCTTTTGGCTTGATGCAACAAGTCAGTGTACCTCCTAGTTCTACCAACTCTTCGTCCAAACCAGGAGGTAGTTCCTCAGGAAGGTCGACTTCTCCCCCACGCAGTTTGACTAGACATGTGCCACAAGTTCCGGAAGTGCAGTTTGAGGGTATCTCAACTCCGGCAATCTCAGCCATTTCTAGAATCGGTGCGTCCGGCACAACTGCAACTACACCAATGGGCTTGGACCCTCGGAAGAACCGGATTACCGGCGTATCATCGCTCATCTAACCGCCTCAGCGATCTTCCCAGCGAGTCCATCTTCCGGTCTGCTTGTTGAAGACCAATCCGGCCTTCTTCATCCACTTGTTGAACTTGGTAGCACCTGCTCCTGTGGCAATGAT
>PBWO01000017.1 GCA_002727275.1 Methanobacteriota archaeon | reverse complement strand
TCCAATCACACGGCACCAGGAGTAAACTGCATCAGATGCAGTCATCTTGTCACCGTTGCTGAAATAGACATCGTCACGCAGGGTGAAGGTGTAGGTTAGTCCATCTTCACTCACTGTGTGGCCTGTCGCCAAGCGTGGGACGATTATCGATCCTCCATCGCCGTCTCCCTCGTATCTGTACAGGGTGTCGTAGACATTCGAGATGATGTCGCCTGAAGCCGAATCATAAGCATCGGCAGGGTCGTGAGTGTCTGCCTCACCGATGGTCATTATCGTCATCTCACAAGGGTTGTTGGTACCCAGATCACGGCACTTTCTGGAAACAGAAAGGTTGTACCATGCATCTGAGAAGCCCATCATTCCCCCTTCATAGTGGGACATGATATCAGACTGTGCCATACCATAGTCGCAAGAGCCATCATCTACTTCCGCATCAGCGTTGTAGTTGTTAGCTCCGTCATCCATGCAGCCTTCTACTGGAGGCTCTGGCTCAGGCTCTGGCTCTGGCTCAGCGTATGTACACGAGCCATCGTCCTTAGTGGCGTCGGGGTTGTAGTTCTCAGCGTCCGCATAGGTGCAACCTAGGACGTCTTCGACAACTGGTTCCTCGTCATCGTCATCCCCGCCAAGGCAACCGGCAAGGGCTGACGCAATCATTAGCGTGCAAAGAAGTGTGGCTTTTAGCTTGTACTTCATACGCCTTTCGTGCATGTATAGACTATTTAGTATCGATGCAAAATGAGCGGAGATACACCGTTTGGAATAGTTGAGAACATCGAAAAAAAAGCCAATTTCATAGATTTCTGATTTCTCGGCCTAGCCGAGTCATGATGGTGGACGTGCCGAGATTTGAACTCGGGGCCTCTTCCATGCCAAGGAAGCGCGCTTCCAGGCTGCGCCACACGCCCAGTAGACTCGCCACCTACGACGCCCATTTAAGGAAAGTGGGGCACGCTTTGGCATGGCAAACACGGGCAGCGGCTCGGGTGCTGAGATACCTCCTGAGATTCCTGAGGGTCTGTTAGGTCAACTTAGGGAAAATCTAGATCATGACTCAGCGCCTTTCCTTCGACACTTGGGTAAGCATCTGACTCTCGAATGGCTACCTGCAGATGAGTCGCGACTCGGCATGACTCGATTCGAACACGACCCCAACGAGTTGTTCAGAAGACGTCGGTTGGGAGTTGCCCCCGGCCCGGTCACAATTGGACTCAACCCTATACTGATTGAGGATGAGAAGATGTTACTCAACACACTCGTGCACGAGTTGCTTCACGCTGCTGGTCTGCTAGAGCACGGAGTCAATCATCAGGAGTTAGTGAATCGGATAGCGCCTCCTCCGAAACTATCCGAGTCTCCCCTGCTTAGACGCATGCGCCAAGAGGTCCTAGACAACATGCCTGAGCGCCAGTGGATCTGTGGAAACTGTGGGCACTCTTGGGAACGTGTCAGAGTCACGGCTCCGACTCGATGTCCGAAATGCGCTCGTCCGTTCTCTCAGAATTAGGGCAAATACTTGAGGAGATGCGTTAGTGCGCGGGCGATGGAGTTGCCCACTTGGGACGAGGTCCTGAAAATAGCAGAGGATTTTGGCAACGAGACTTATCCTACTTTGATTGCTATCATCGCTATTGCAGTCTATTCTGGTTTCGTCTTCATGTTCTATCGTGTTCTAGCAAAGAAGGATCTTATTACGCTGGACCTAAGCAAGTACGCTGATGATTTTGGAGGCAAGATCAAGAAGTACCTCAGGAGCATGTTATTCGTTGTCCAGTACATCGTAGTCATCCCTATTCTAATCGCTTTCTGGACACTAGTATTGGCGGCGATTTTGACATTGCTATCGAACAGTGACGATCATGCTAGAAACGCATTGATTGCAACCGCAGTAGTCGGAGCTGTCCGGATACTCGCATACTGGACAGAAGAGCTCTCGAGAGATGTCGCCAAGATGCTCCCGTTTGCTGTCCTCGGTGTGTTTCTAGTAGACTCGACTTCAGTCAAGTGGAATGAATTCCAAGAGCTACTGAGCAGTCTACCTCAACTGGCAGAGTCCTTCATCAGCAGCCTAATCCTGTTGGCTATACTAGAGACGTTGCTACGGATAGCAACCACCATCCGAAGAATCCGTTCCAAGCGCTGGAAGCGTAAGCGGATGCAGAAGGAGTTGTCTCGCAAGACAGGTAGGAAGGTGGCCGACATCAAAGAGGACATCAGGGATGATGGATCTCTCAATCTGAGCGCGGGTGCGGATGTCGAAGAGTTACAGAACGTGGTCGAGGATGCGGTCGAAGACTTGCTTGAAGAGGCTAATGAAGGACTGTAGGGTTCTTGAGCAGGAGTCCTGCGGAAGGTTCAGGGCGATTGGTGTAGTCTGGATATCATGCTGGCCTTCTAAGCCGGTGACACGGGTTCGAATCCTGTATTGCCCACCACCTTTCGACAACTACCGCGAATCGCTCAAATAGGGAGAGCAGGTCGGCGACGCGCATGAAGAGAGGTTCCCGTGCATGGAAGAAGCAGGGGAAGCAGCGCTGGAAGTGGCGCAAGAANAAGTTACGACGCAGAAAGGCATCGCGTAAGCGCGCAAAGATGTAGATTCCTGAACACGNCGGGANAGGGTTCAAGNTTAGTGTGCATTTTGCACCNNNATGGGCTTGCANGAGTATGGTNAGCGGGACCGTCANATCGAGACNTTNNTCCTGANTTCTGGNGATACTCNTCTNNACTGNTGNTNGTNNTNCTGACNNGNGANTTNCTTTCNGCCCAGCCACANGGAAAAATCGGTGGCTCGGAATTCGTCCCAGATGTACTATTNGCAGNATTCCGAACTCTTGCCGCTGGTTTGTCTCTGTTCACGGTTGTCAGNATTTGTCTAGANCAAGANGGCGGACCGTCCATCCCACTATTTTACGAGTCTCGTAAGTGCGAAGAAGNGGTTCTGTTNGGAGTTCANAGACTCGTAGCNTTCACAGTATGGAGTTTCATCGCATTTGGTGCNTACTTCACCCTNGTTGCATTNGCTTCTTGGGCCGAGGTCTTCGGTGCAACAACCCCGCCTTGGCTGCTCGCGATTATNCCNCCAATCTTCGCAATCGCTTGTGGCACCNCTNTGCTAGTTACTGTGGTGGTTACCTACTACCTGATTCCAAACAANCAGAAGAAGGGNTTCAATGTCGCGAAGTATTTCCTGTGGTACGAGATTGTTATGCACAATCTGAATGTCATTCTGTTGGGTGCCGACCTAGTTNTTGGCGGAGTGGACATCACCTTTGGAATGGTTACTTTCCCGGTAATCTTCGGCATCGCATATGTGTTCTTCTCTTACATCTACGCTGCCTATTTTGGTGGAATCTACCTGTACGACTTCCTCGATCCCCGAGTGAGTCGGGCGCCTCAAATCCACATTGGTCTGCTCGCAATGATTGCCCTATTCTATTCAATTGCCCTATTTCTGGACGCCCTCGTAGACTGGAATGTAATTGTAGGGGGGCTGGGCGTTACCGTGTGCATCTACTCGATAGTAAGATTCAGAGAACCTGTGCGCTCGGGCNTTCAGGAAGCGTAGGCTCCTGCCCAATCATCCCATACCTCAAACCAAAGCGATTCAAGAGTATCTGATTGTACTATGACTTCGTCTCCTGCAGAAATTAATCCGTTACCGTCTTTATCCAGGACGGCCACTGAGCCCCAGTCAAACTCGGTAAGGGCATCGGCCATTGCAACATTNCCGATGATTTCGCCGCCTTCTTCAGNGTATACTTCGATTATGAGTTCNCCCAGACTGACTTCGTCAATCTGATCTTCACTGATCGATACTGATATCATGATTCCTGAGTCACCTCCACCGGATCCTCCTTCGTTATCTTCCCAGTGGCCATCTGGTCTGAGGAAAATAGGTGAATCGGAATCGATTTCCCCACTCCACTCAGTAATTGTTTCCGAGGGCGAAGTAATCGAATTATCGAAAACAATCTCGTAGCCCGAAGAGTATGCTGTGGTGACTATCACATAATCCTGTCCTGCTACTAGATCCCAGTGAATCGAAGACCCCCAATCNGAGTCTACTTCCCAGTCATCCTGTGAAGCCAGAACATTAGTTAGTGGATTCTGGCTGTCGAAGGAGCCCNCATACAAGTACAGGTACCCATCCTCATCCTGTGCAGACTCAATGATGTGCAGACCGTCTTCTATGGCAGTAAAATCATAGGAATGATAGCCAGTTTCCTCCCAGCCTTCGTAATGTGTGTTGGCCATGTCCGGAGTGCCAGTCCCTGAACCATTCTCAGCTGGGAATGCTAGTACCAGCCCTCCATCAATAAACTCGTATCGAAGCCTCTCGGCCATTCCCCAACCGAAGTCGATTTCGACTAGCGTCTCATTGGCTATCCATTCGCCGTTTGGAAACTCACAGGCCTCTTCTATTGCATTCCATGAGCCTCCATACTCACTACATTCTGATTGTGTGACGCCACGGTCTCCGACATTCAGCGCGCCAGCACTNGTGAAGTCGAGATAGAAGGAATCGGGGTTGTTCCAGTTGCTGTTCGCTATGTTACTCTCGGAGGAAGGATCGGATTCGAATGAGCTNTTCCATTCGATTATTTCACCGCACCATGCGGGCTCAGTCATTGCATCTACTTCGGCTTGTACATCCTCGTCGTCATCCGAAGTAAGGGGAGTAGTGTCTTCTGCAAAGAAAGAGTCGCTGCAATCCCATATCATCTCGGATTCGCCTGAGCCTCCTCCTCCGCTTGAGTCCACATCCTCCCAAGCAGATACCAAGTGCCCGTCGGCATTGATTCCATACCTGCGGCAGAACTCTCCCCAATCGGGATTTTCTTCGCAGAAGTAGAGGTCAGAGGCAGTGTTATTGGATTCCTGAGTCATGTACTCGCAGGTCTGAGTAAGGGCATCGTATGTCCCTCCATTCTCGGTGCATTCTTCAGCGGTCACATCTAGAAGATAGTAGACCATTGATGTGGGTCGGTAGTCAATCTCTGCAACGACCTCTTTGTAGTCCTCGTTCTGCGGATCATAGATGTAGGTGACCATTCCCCAGCGTGTATCGAAGATAGGCCCAGTTGAGGAGAATGTACCGTTCTCTGGGTCATTTGCTACAGGCTCTCCGCAAAAGTCAGGCATATCCATGTCCGAGTTATACATTGCATCGTAAACCGAATCGACATCATCGTCATCTAGTGCGTCCAAATCGACCGTACTAATCATGCAACTCCAGATTAATACTGGACCATTGTTCTCAAACACCGGCTCAGACCATTCGATGGAGACTGGAATCCTAGTCGGGTCGTTGGCCTCGGGTATCGTTCCAGTAGAGTCTTCAGACAGGCTCAGTTCGAATTGGCCAAAACCGGTTTCAATGCTTCCAGAACCAGATAGGGAAATCAGATTCACGGAGCCCATGGATAGAGTTGCGGTAAACGAGAAAATTCCCATACCAGGTACAAGCAATTGAGCAATGGCAGTCTGGTAGGACATAGTGGAGTCAATTGTAACTTCCCAATCAGTTCCTGTAGGAATTTCCAAATTAGTTAGAACACCATACGCGACATGTGGAGGCAGGTGGTCTTGGTTTGGGAATTCTATGTGCTCAAGAATTGCTAGCATCGACATATCTGTGTTCATAATATGGTTGGCCTCTTCTGCATGGTTACGGTATTGGAAGCAGTCATTGTTCACTGCATAACAAATTGTGGTAACTCCCTGGCTTGTTGACGCAGTGTAAGTTAACTCTCCCTCCAGAGTGGATGACATACTGGCTCCGTTCAAACCAGAGTAGATTTCCATAGTTTGGGAATTACTAGCATAATCGAATACAAGTGGGTAGTCCATTTCACCTCCGTTTCTGTATAATTCCAGTCCCTCGGAGATTCCCCTCAGAGCAGAATCGATTTCCGGTGCTGAGGCCTTGAAGATGCAAGATCCGTCATTGATTAGAGCCTCCGGGTCGAAGTTTACTGCAGACGATGAAGTACATCCCTCGAAAGTCTCCTCGGGCTCGTACTCACAAGACCCATCATTGGAGTTCGCGTTCTCATCGAAGTTCAGAGCAACCTCATCGGTACATCCCTTGATTACCTCTGGTTCGATGTCCTCTAGAGATAGACAACCGGGCATCATTAGCATGGCGAATATCAGTACGGATACGTACCTGACAGTATTCATGGTCGAGAACAAGGGCGGCGTGCCATAAGGGTATGTCCGGCATCTATAGTTCAGAAACTAGGTTTCTGAGGGCTGATTCTGGATCGGTGGCCTTAGTCACTCCACTTGCTAGGAGAACTCCGGAAGTGCCCAGTTCAATCGCCGTGGCTACATCAGACCCGGTCTTGACACCAGCTCCGCATAGGATTCCGACCTGCTCGCTGACCTCGCGGACTGCTGCTGCGGTCCCGCTGACTATCTCAGGATCGGCACTGGTGACTGAAACATCCCCTCCGATTAACTCGGGAGGTTCGACTGCCACGTAGTCTGGTACTAGTGCAGACAGAGCTTTGGCCTCATCGATATTTGCTGCGCAAGCACATACCTCGAATCCTTCCGGGACTTGGTCGAGTAGCATCGCGACATGTTCGATGCTGACCTTATGCTCTGCATGATTTATCAAAGTCCCAGAAGCCCCTCTCTCGATTGCCGTCGCAGGGTGGAGCCAGCCCGTATTCGAGCCGAATCCAACTGGGTCGAGATGTTGGCACCAGACATCCAAATCAGGAGCTGCGGCCACTACTTCTGATAGGTCCAGTGCCGAGACTGCTGCAATTAGTCTGGCATTGGTTTCGATTCCCGACATGATGCGTGCTAGATCCTCTGCAGCAGCGCCGTGCGCTGTCTGATAGGTCTTGAAATTGACAACAACAAGAGAGTCGCTCACGGTATCGCGAGCGAGAGCGTCCCTTTGACGATGACGGCCTACAATCACTCGGTCAGATATGATTGACAATCTTGTCACTAAGAGCAATGCCTGCAGAGATTTTCGCTCCCTTGCCAATCAAGCAGCCAATCAATTCGGTGTTCTCACCTATTTCTGCGCCCTCGAGAATTACAGAATTGCGGACAGTACTGCCTTCTCCAACGGTTGCTCCGGCTCCGATGGAACTACCAAAGATCTCTGCCGAGCACTGTGAGCCCTTACCTAGCCAAGAGTCGCCTTGCACTGAGCCAGAAGAGTATCTCTGCGAAGAGATACAGGCTTGGCTGGCTTCGACGAAAGATGCTGGAGTTCCGGCATCTACGAACATTCCCTCGAATGGGAACCCATTCAAGGCCCCAGTGGCGGCAATCTTCTCGTACACGTCCCTCTCTATGCTGTGAGCGCCCTCAGGCATCATGTCGAATATTTCGTGCTCAAGGAGATAGGTGCCTGCATTGATGAGATTAGAATACGCCTCCTCGATAGGTGGCTTCTCTTGGAATCTCATGATCTTGCCAGTCTCCTCGATATAATCGGCTACTCCAAAGCGTGAAGGGTCCTCAACCTCCCACAGTGAGATGGTGGCTATTCCCCTGTTGTTATTGTGAAAATTGAGCATCTCTTCGACCCTAAGGCTGGTTATCAAGTCGCCATTGATGACACAGAATGTACCGCCTGACAGAAATTGTCGGCAGTTGGCAATGGCTCCGCCTGTGCCCAAGGGCTCCTTCTCTTCGACAATTATCACTTCATATGGCAGCGGAATGTCATCGAAGTGCTCGCGAATCTGCTCAATTCCGTAGCCAGCCGCAATCAGCACTCTGTTGACTTGTGACTTGGGCAATATATCCAGTACATGCTCAATCATCGGCTTATCCAGAATGGGCAATAGTGGCTTTGGTATGCTCTCTGTCCAAGGGCGCAGTCTTGTCCCGAAACCGCCGGCCAGAACGATGACATCCATGGTTGGTCGTGCATGCGGCTGCGTTTGAGCGCTTCGCGTCTGTGACATTCACAATCGCGATGCGTATCGTTGAAAGACGGACTTGGTCTCGGGCGGGCGTGAACATCCACGAGTACCAGGGTAAAGCATTGTTCAGAGAAGAGGGTGTGGCCGTGCAAGACGGCGTTCATTGTACCACTGTAGAGCAGGCGCTAGAAGCCTACGATACCCTGGGAAGCAAGGTGGTCGCTGTCAAGAGTCAGATTCACGCTGGTGGGCGCGGCAAAGGGAGTCTCTACTGCCCAAACACGGGTGATTTACTGATGGAGGGTGGGGTCAAGATTGCCTTTTCTCGCGAAGAGGTCGAGACCTATGCTAAGAATATCCTCGGACACGTGCTGGTCACCAAGCAGTCCGGCGCCGAAGGAAAGATGGTGAACAACCTGTACATTGAGGCAGGTTGCGACATAGCGCATGAGTACTATCTCGCAATCCTCGTAGACCGCGAGGAGGATGCTATCCTGGTGATGGCCTCTACCGAAGGCGGAATGGACATTGAGGAGGTTGCAGAGAAGACGCCTGAGGCTATTCACAAGGCCTGGGCTGACTCATCTGGAAAACTGCCTCCTGAAGCCGGTAGCGCTATGGCAGAATCTCTTGGACTTGTGGGTGCATCACAGGACTCATTCACAGAGATGCTTGATCGTCTTGTTTCTATGTTCGTCAGCAGGGACTGCTCAATGATAGAGATCAACCCCTTGGTCAGGGCAGGAGATGGCTCTATGATCGCACTAGACTCCAAGGTCAGTTTCGATGACAACGCCTCGTTCAGGCATCCTTGGAGAGCAGAATTGCGAGATATGTCTGAAGAAGAGGAGGTCGAGGTCAGAGCAAATAAATCCGGCCTGTCTTACGTCAAGTTGGATGGAAACATTGGATGTCTGGTCAACGGTGCTGGATTGGCAATGGCCTCGATGGACGTCATCAAACTATACGGAGGGGAGCCTGCCAACTTTCTCGACATTGGAGGGGGAGCCAATAAGGAGTCCATCACAACCGCATTCGGAATAATCCTCGAGGATCCTCACGTAGAAGGCATACTAGTGAATATCTTCGGCGGAATCATTCGCTGCGATATGGTGGCAAGAAGCATAATTGATGCTTCCAGAGAGGTCGGACTTTCCGTCCCACTGGTTGTCAGATTCTCCGGTACTAACCACGTTGAAGGAAGGACCGTACTAGAGGAGAGTTCGCTAGAAGTCACGACAGTGGGTACACTCGCCGATGGTGCCGAAGCAATCGTCGCTGCGATAGAGGAGGCGAGAGTTTGAGTATCTGGATCGACGAGGATAGTAGGGTCCTAGTTCAGGGAATTACTGGTAGTCAAGGAACTTTCCACGCCACTCGAATGGTGGAGTACGGGACCGATGTCGTAGGTGGAGTCACGCCTGGCAAGGGCGGCCAAGTCGTTGAGTTGCCTGAAAGAGATGTTCCTGTCTTCGATAGTATGTTGCAAGCCGTGTCCGAGACCGATGCTGATGTCAGCGTAATCTACGTGCCGGCTAGATTCGCTGCCGCTGCGATTATCGAGGCTGCTGATGCATTCAAAGAAATCAAGGGCGAGGGGCTAATTGTATGCATAACAGAGGGAATCCCTACTCTCGACATGATTCGATGCGTTGGACATATCTCGGATATGCAGGGAATTAGGCTGATTGGACCCAACTGCCCAGGAATCATAACTCCGGGAGAAAATGGGGGCTGTAAGGTCGGAATTATGCCTGGATACATTCATGCCAAGGGCAGAATCGGAATTATCTCGAAGTCTGGTACGCTCACGTACGAGGCTGTAGCCCAGACCATGAGTGTCGGAGAGGGTCAGACCACATGCATCGGCATCGGGGGCGACCCTGTAAGTGGAACTGGGTTCATCGACTGTCTTGCCGCTTTCGAAGAAGACCCCGAGACAGAGGCTGTGGTGATGATTGGTGAGATTGGAGGTACAGCCGAGGAAGATGCAGCAGCGTGGGTTGCAGACAACTTCAGCAAGCCGATAGTCGGATTTGTGGCAGGGGCAACAGCCCCGCCCGGAAAGAGAATGGGGCACGCTGGAGCAATCATCTCAGGAGGGAAGGGTACTGCAGAGGAGAAGTTCGCAGCTTTCGAAGCTGCAGGCATTCACATCGCTAGAGACCCCTCAAAGATTGGAGAGGTTCTACTACGGGTTCTAATCGAAGCCGGACTGCGAGAGTCTTAGATGAGGTGTCGGCTGAGCCGGCACGAGGGAAGCATGGCCGAGTTACTGGATCCGGAGTTGGATAAGATACTCGAGGGTACCTCTAGATCATTCTACCTCAGCCTTGGTAAATTGCCTTCTAAGATTCGTTCTCAGGTCGGTCTGTTGTACCTTCTAGCTAGGACATCGGACACCATAGCAGACTCCGAGCGAGGATCCACCACTGACAGACTGGTTTGGTTGAGACAATACGGAGACTTCGTGCAGGGTAGTGAAGAGAGCTTGCCAGACCTGAGCGAGTTAGCCGCAATACAGAGAAATCCAGCCGAGGGTCGCTTGCTGGAAGTGGTCGAATCTTCAGTGGCTTTTGTGAATAGATTCTCTGAAGAGGATCAAAGACGAATCAAGAGTTGTCTAGAGACAATAATCGGCGGGCAGACTCTGGATTTGGAGAGGTTTGGTAATGCGAGTTCCGACAATATGGTCTCACTTCAGGATGACTCGGAATTGGATGATTACGCGTATCGCGTGGCTGGTAGTGTAGGTGAGTTCTGGACCAGCGTCTCTCTGGGGCACCTATTCAAGCTCGGAGAAGAGGATGAGCGAAGGATGTACGAGTTGGCCGTGCGATTTGGTAAGGCCCTTCAGATGATCAATATCCTGCGAGACATTCCCGAAGATCTAGCGATGGGGCGGTGCTACATTCCTGCCCAAGCACTTTCCGATATTGATCTGGCCCCGACTGATCTACTTGAGCCTGCGAACATGGATAATTTCAGACCACTTTACTCGAGATATTTGGACCTCACGGCGGACCATCTTGAGGGTGCAATAGAATACATAGAAATGCTACCTCATTCCCAATTCAGACTCCGTGGAGCATGTATGCTCCCAGTACTAATTGGATACCGAACTCTTGAAAGATTAAGTGAAGGAAATGTGCTCAACCAAGACGAGAGAATCAAGATTTCAAGAGATGAAATCAAGGATGTCCTCAAGCGGGTCGCCATGGCCGTTCCATTCCCCGGTTCGGGCTCAAAGTTGCTAAACAAAGCCAGAATAGCAGTTCGTAGTTAATTTTCGGGGCACTGCGCCCTTGTTGTCAAGATGATGCATGTCTCGCGCGCCCGTGGGTGAGTTTCAAAGGTGGGCTCTGGTCGCTAGTGGCCGAGCAGTATGCCACGGCAGCAGCATTCCGAATCGGCCCTAGGGGGCCAGGAGTACGATGAGCGTAGCATATCCATGTACGACTACGAAGATGCTCCAGCATCCGGACTGGAGAGGGTTCGTTCAGCTGTCAGCATCACCAAAGAAGCGGTTCGTGCAATCAGCATAACCGCACTTGAGGCTGTCAGAGAAGGTGCCCGGTTTATGGGCGTCATCGGGTCGAGAGGAGAGTTAGTCAATCCATTCAGGCACATAGATGCAGCAATTTGGACCGAACCTGAAGTCCCTCTGGAGATGATAGACACCGCTTACGATTATTGCGAGGAATTGACTCGAAGGGAAGCCGGGAATTTTTACCATTCGTTCAAGTATCTACCAGACGATGAGAGAAGGTCGATAATGGCATACTACGCATTCTGCCGGAGGGCTGACGATATCGCCGACGGAGATTACGAGGATAGTTTTCCGGGAGGATCTTCAGATGAACCTGAGTCTGTAGACTATCGTGAGAAGATTGAGTTACTGAGTCCGGGTAGGCCAGTAGTAGAGCGATCCACATACAACGACAAGATGTCACAGTTATTCTACTACAGGAAGAAGCTCTCAAGTGCCTATGATGATGTCACCTCGACTGATCCTATATTCATGGCGATGAAGGACACCGTAGAAAAGTACTCCATTCCTAGGCAATTCCTCGATGACATGATCAGTGGCATGGAGGATGACTTCCATCGCAACAGATACCAAACTTTCGAGGACCTCTACACATACTGCTACCGAGTCGCGTCTACTGTCGGCTTAGTTTGTATCGAGATTTACGGGTATGACGACCACCGCGCAAGAGAGTATGCAGAATCTTGGGGCGTGTTCATGCAACTCACAAACATCTTGAGAGACGTCGCTGAGGATGCAGAAAGAGATAGAATCTACTTGCCAATAGATGACCTAGCTAAGTACGGAATCACAGAGGATGATGTGAAGAGCGGTAGTGCCCTGCTCGAGCACCCTGGTTGGAAGCCATTCGTCGAAGAGTACATCGAGAAATGTAACCAATACAGGCAGAAAGCGTTCAAGCTGCTCCCACTCTTGGACCGTAGGTCTAGGTATTCTCCTGCAGCAATGGCCACTTTCTACCAATCAATTCTCAAGAAGATAGAGAAACTCGATGGTGATGTTTTCTCTGACAGAGTGCAACTCTCAAAGACCGAGAAGATGGTCTTCGCAGCGTACGTATACGTCCGCTACCGCTTCCTTGCACTCTGAGCAGAAGCGGCTGTTGACGGCTAGCCAATGGAAGAAGTATTGAGTGATTCATCGCGGGGTAAAGGGCATGAGGGTTGCAGTTCTACTTGAGGAGCGATGCAAGCCTAATAGCAACGCCTTCGCTTACCTGAAAAAGTATGCAGCGATGTGTGATAGAGAATGTATACAAGTCGAGGGTTCAAAATGCAAGATTCTTGAGACTGCCTGTCCGGTTTGCTTCACCCGGGCAAAACACTGCCCAGATGAGGCAGTGAAGATAATCAATCTTCCAGAGGAGTTGGATACTGATTTGACTCATTCCTATGGGGAAAACTCGTTCAGACTATTCAGACTCCCATCGCCTCGCCAAGAGCAGATAGTCGGAATCCTTGGTCCAAACGGAATAGGAAAGTCAACGGCAATAAATCTCCTATCTGGGACATTTACGCCAAATTTAGGTGATTGGACCAATGAGTCACCTGATTGGGACGAAGTCATCTCCACATTCCCTAGAGGCGAGTTGAGAGACTATCTCGGGCTTGTATCTACTGGAGAAGTAAGTATTGCAGTGAAGCCTCAATATATCGACAAACTGCCCAGTATATTTGACGGAGAAGTGAGCGAATTACTAGAACGGGTAGACGATCGTGAAGAGATTGAGGTATTCTCCGAAGTGATGGGGATTTCCCACATACTTCAGAGGAAGTTGGGTGAACTCTCCGGAGGAGAGTTGCAGAGAGTAGCAATCTGCGCTACACTCCTCAAGGAGGCTGATGTCTACTTCTTTGATGAGCCGTCTTCATATTTGGATATCTACGAAAGGATGAGGATGGTGGGGGTGGTTAGGAGTCTAGTAGACAGAGGTAAGAGAGTTCTCGTAGTTGAGCACGACTTGGCCATACTAGATGTCCTGTGTGATTTGGTTCACGTAATCTATGGGGAGAGGTCGGCTTACGGGATATTCACCCCGCCAAGACCAACTAGAACTGCAATTAATGCATATCTGGATGGTTTTCTCCCAGAGGAGAATGTTAGAATTAGAAACAAGCCGATACAATTCCTAAGGGGGCGGACCCGTGGAGAAGAATTCGGCACGCCCCTGCTTAAGTGGGGGGGTATCGAGAAAACATTGGGAGATTTCAGTCTGAAGACAGGAGATGGAGAAGTAAAGTCTGCTGAAGTTGTTGGAGTAGTGGGTCCGAATGCCACTGGAAAGACGACTTTGGTGAAGATAATTGCAGGCGAGATAGAACCCGATGAGGGGTGGTGCACGATGGATGCTAAAGTATCCTACAAGCCCCAGCATGTTCGATCTAACTTCGATGGAACAGTCCAAGAATGGCTTGATTCGGAGCTCGGTAACAAATGGAGAAGTGGTGAATTTCACACTCAAGTCATTCGAACACTGCAAGTCGACAAAATGTTAGATTTGCGTGCCACTAAACTTTCGGGAGGAGAACTACAAGCAGTTAGCGTTGCTATTTGCCTAGGGAAAGAGGCTGACTTGTATTTGTTCGACGAACCTAGTGCTCATCTAGATTCCAATGCTAGGATGGAGGCTGCAAAGGCAATCAGAAGAACAATGGAAAGTAATGAGAAGGCCGCCATGGTCATCGATCACGACACATACTTCCTAGACATAGTTAGTGACTCCATATTGGTATTCCAAGGAGAAGGTGGTAATAATGGGCAGGCTGTTGGTCCTCTTTCACTTCGAAAGGGGATGAACCTATTCCTGTCCGATGCAGATGTCACCTTCCGCAGGGATGTTGAATCTCATCGCCCAAGAATAAACAAGCCCTTGAGCAGGAAGGACCGTGAGCAAAAGGCAACTGGAGAATACTTCTACTCCGACTGACTTCGACCATTGGATTATTGAATGTTGAATAGGACGTGATGATATGGCCGAAGAGTCAGACGAAGAGCATGGGGCCGAGGTTTCCGAAGATGAGGATGTGGACCCTAAGGCTGCCTTAGAGGCCAGAGTAGGGGAGCTTGAGAAGGAGTTGCAATACTCTGCTGCTGAGATGGTCAATGTCAGGCAGCGAGCTGCCCGTGACCGATCTGATGCTATTAGATACGGAGGAATGTCTCTCGCCCTGAGAATGTTGCCTCTGCTCGATAGCCTAGAGAAGGCTCTGGAATCTGTTGAAGGCAGTGAACTGGAATCTTTAGGCGAAGGCGTCAGACTCACTCTCGATGGGGCTAGGGCTGCTATGGAATCAGAAGGAGTGGTCAAAATTGAGGTCGGTTCAGACTTCGACCCCACAACAATGGAGGCAATTGCCACAGTTCCAATAACAGATGGTGGCAAGCCTGGTTCCGTAATCGAAATAGTCGAAGTCGGGTACATGTACCATGACCGTATCCTGCGTGCTGCTAGAGTGATAGTGGCAGAGGATGAGTGAGTGTCGAACGATTTGATTGATCGGGATATTCGTAAGGCCCAGACTCTGCCTTCTCGATTTTACACAGATGATTCTTCATTCGCTCAAATCGTGGCTGGTTTCGGCGAGTGTTGGCACTTCGCCGCGCACGAGAGTCAACTGGCAGAAAACAACGTTCTGCCAATAATGCATATGGAATCCCTCGTAGGAGAGTCCATGCTGCTGACTAGAGATGATGCAATAAGATGTCTCTCAAATGTCTGTACGCATCGAGGGATGCTGGTCGCAACTGGGGCTTGCAGTGCTTCAACTCTGAGATGTGGCTATCACGGACGCACTTTCGGGCTCGATGGTAGTTTCCGAAATATGCCCGAGTTTGAAGAAGTGGAGTCATTTCCAACTCAGTCAGATGATTTGCCCTCGTTTGACCTAAAACGGTGGAAAGGGTTGCTATTCGCAGGGAACAGCCCGAGTCGATTCTCCGAGTGCCTTGATGAGCTAGAAGCAAGGATAGGTTGGATGCCGATAGAGAAGTTTGAGCACGATCCGTCGCGCCATCGCTCGTACGAAATCGAGGCCAACTGGGCGCTATATGTGGACAATTATCTCGAAGGTTTTCACATTCCTTACGTGCACGGAGACTTGCACCAGGAGCTAGACTACGACTCTTACAGTACCGAGTTATTCGAAGGTGGTGTGCTCCAAATCGGCATCGCCCGAGGAAACGAGTCTTGTTTTGAATTGCCCGAATCCTCTCCAGATTTTGGTAAGTCGATTGCAGCCTATTACTACTGGCTGTTTCCGGGCTTGATGCTGAACTTCTACCCTTGGGGACTCTCGGTGAATCTTGTCTTACCTCTATCGGTAGATCGAACCAAAATAGTCTACCACGGCTTCGTATGGGACCATTCAAAACTAGGAGAGGGAGCAGGGGGTGACCTCGACAAAGTTGAGGCTGAGGATCAAGACATTGTCGAGGCCACTCAAAGAGGAGTGAGGTCTGGCGCTTATGACAGGGGCCGTTATTCGCCCACTAGAGAAGCTGGTGTTCACCACTTCCACAGAATTCTAACTTCCTGAGGGATATTGATAACCCCTGCTAGCGTGAGGCGGGGCATGAATGAGAGAGCGAGATCGAGAATCGCTATACTGCTAGTAACATGCATGCTTCTTTCAGGTTGTACTGGAGAACGAGATGTTGAGGAGGAACCCGAAGAAATCTCCGGCTGTATGGACGAGACTGCAGAGAACTACAACCCTGATGCCACAGTATCAGACAGATCCTGCGTCTATGCCGAGCCAGAACCCGAGGGTCCCGATGTCAATTTGGACTCAAAATCTGAGTTCTGTGATGATGTCAACCCTCACCACTGCATGCTTCCCTTCCCAGCACCTGCATTCCTCATGCAAGATGATACGACATCCACTGGTTACAGACTAGAAATTTCTGGAGAAGCAATTCCGGATTCTGGATCAGTTGAATCAGGTGCGTTCCATATGCTCAACAGATTGGATGGATACAGTCCGTCGACACAGATATTCACTACCTTTGATGTCGTTCCCGACATATCAGGGCTGGCCGGACAGAATAGTATCGGAGATTCTCTGGGTGAAAATCACGAGACTGTCTTGATAAATCTGGAAACTGGAGAGAAGTTGCCTCACTGGGTTGAGCTTGACCAAAGGAGTCAGGAAGATGAGCATACCTTCGTTTATGTCCGAACTTTAGGTGGCCTGAATCACGACACTTCATACGGTGTTGCATATCGAAACCTCGTTGATGCCGATGGCAACTCGATAGAGGGGTCGCAAGCCTTTGTGGCCCTTAGAGACGGATTGAGTACTGACTCCGAACAGATCGAGGGTCAGAGGGGGCAGTATGAGTCTCTATTCGAAACCCTTCGAGAAGCAGGCGTTGACAGGCCTAATTTGCAGGCGGCTTGGTTCTTCCATACTGCCTCCACAACCTCAATCCTACAGGACATGGTTGCAATGCGTGACGATGCAGAGCAGCGTTTGGGCGATGATGGAGTTGGGTGCAATATTACTGAGGTCATAGAAAACTACGGCGAAGATAACACCACATACAGGCTGATTAGGGCGACAGTGACGACTCCTCAATACATGGAGTCGGACTTCCCTCCTTCGGCTATGCGAAGAGATTCCTCAGGGGCTCCTGAATTCATCGAGTTTAGAGAGGTAGTTGCGACAATTCTGATACCTCAAATTCTTGCTGATGAAGGAAGATCTGGATTGTTGACTGTCCTAGGGCATGGATTCATGGGGAGCGGTGATGGCATGGTGGCCGGTTCTTCGAATCAGGCCAATATGACTGGAAGAGTTATGATTGGTACTGACTGGAAGGGGTGGAGTCATGACAATGACTACGACGCCCTG
The DNA here is from genome assembly GCA_002727275.1 of Methanobacteriota archaeon. Classification (GTDB taxonomy): domain Archaea; phylum Thermoplasmatota; class Poseidoniia; order Poseidoniales; family Thalassarchaeaceae; genus Thalassarchaeum. The sequence continues at coordinate 5,149 of PBWO01000017.1, read as the reverse complement.
ACTTATGCGCTAATCAATGTCGAGTACTTCCAACATCAGCAGGAGAGGCACATGCAGTCAATCATCAACAATCTGGCGATGATTAGGACATTCTCTGGCGTTTGTTCCGACATTCCAGAGTTCCAACACGAAGGAGTAAATCTCGTCGATGTTTCTGATATAGACTACTATGGAGTTTCGTTCGGAGGTCTACGTGGGCCAGCGCTGATGGCGATGGTGCCAGAGGTTGACCGCGGAGTTCTATGGGTAGGAGGTTCTTCCTTCACCCACCAGATTGAGAGATCTACTCACTACACCAACTTCGACGTTCTGTTCTCAGAGGTTATCGCCTACCCATCTAGAAACGATAGAGGATTGATGATCGCAGCAATGCAGTCATTATGGGACTCCACAGATGCTGAAACATTCCTGCCATTCCATAGCGAAGGGCTGGAGGGTATGGTTCATCCATTTGAGATGCTATACATCACTTCGATGAATGATTTCCAGGTGACCACTTTGAGTTGCGATAGGGCCGCAAGAACAGCCGGTTTGAGCAACTTGGAGGCTTCTGCATGGCACCCTTGGGGAGTGGATTTAGACTCTGGTCCATTCAGCGGTTCGGGAGTGGTTTACTTCGATGGAGGATTCCCCTCAGTCCCAGGAGGCAATCTAGCTGGTTCAATGGAATACCACAGTCAGGCTCACGGCGCTCTGGGCGGACTGCCTGAGGCTTACAATATGGCCTTTGGATACCTTGATTCAGGACTCATTAGCGATACCTGTGATGGCTCGTGCACCTTCGAAGGTAGCTGGTAATCAACCAACTGGTTCGCCGCCCTCGCCCAAAAAGGCAAGGCGTCGCAAAGCGTCGTTACTGATTAGATAGTCAACTACAACTAACGGAATCGTCTGAGACAAAACTGCACTAACTGCTTCCTCGTCACCAACAGTGGAGAGCATTCTAGCAGTCTCTCTCACTCTCCATCCTTCGAAACTTTCACGATTCTGCAGTGGCATAGTTAGAACTTTCCAACCAGCTGCGCCATAGAGTTCTGCGGAAGGGGCATCGCTGGTAAACAGAGCTCCTGCCGTACCGTGATACATCTCAGCGTGAGCAACCCAGTTCGGAGGATCTTCGATGTCCGGTATGGAGACAATTTGAACATCCTGAATTCCTGATTTAGATAGCCAAGCCTCAACCATTGCATATCTCTCGTCTGCAGTCCATGGGTTCTGTAGTGACTCCTCCTTGTTGGAAGAGCCAATAGCGATAATGAGAGTTAGATTCGGTGCATTGACCCTTCGCCACTCGTCCGCGGCGATGAGTAGCGATTCGTGGCCGCGGTGAAAAGGCTGGAAGCGGCCGAGTACAACGACTCCTGGAGAAGGAGGTTCCTCAGGGGGCAAGGGCGTAATTGGTAACTCGTTCAAGCCTCAACCTCCATCAATTCCATCAAAGAACCAGAATCTAGAGACCAGGACAAAGGCTCGAGATATTCCCTTCCAATCAACATCGAATGTCCCTCTTTTCTGTGCATCTCTAGAAGAGAAAACAGAGAATCACTTGAAGATCTGTGGGCTTCCATTGTTGGCAGAATCAAGGGGTCCTCAGAAGGTTCCATCGTCTCTCCCAATTCCTGCCGTCGACTCATCCAATCCATGACAACAGACTCGGAGTAAGACGTCCTGTCTGAGGTGGCCAGAGAATTGGATAACTCCGACCACATATTGAAAGTTAGAAAATCGGCTGTAGAAATGTCACGGTCGAGTAACGGCTCGACATACAGAAAAATTCTGACGTCGCGGCAACTCCATTCTGCCAGAGAGCACCAATGAGCCAGATTCAGTGCTAACTCACTAGTGGAATCATCATCCAGATTCTGATTAGCCAACGTTTCAGAGCGTTCAATAATATCATTGGCGTCGAACCACTCGAGTATATCGCCCTCAAGGTCTACATCGAACGGACGATGGAAGCGTGGGTCGGCAGAGGGGCGGAGTTCTCTCAGAGACTGCGAACTCATGCCCTCGTGCAACTTTCCAAGTGGCATAGAATAGAGATTTCCAAGGGCCGTTCTGTCGACCAGTTGTAAGATTATGTTGGGCATCGGCTCCTCTCATGTCAACCAACGGGTGGTATGCAAAGAACCCTCGCTCGGCTTTGCCGAGTGATGAGATGCCACCGGATTCAATAACCCGGGGCGGGGCGTCGGATTTGCTGAATAGCAGGAGAGAGGGTCTTGGCCACGATTGAGGAACAAATCCAATCTCTAGAGGAAGAGATTAGCAAGACCAAGTACAACAAGGCAACACAAGGCCACGTTGGCAAACTGAAGGCCAAGATAGCTGCCCTCAAGGCTCGCAAGGAGAAGGCGCAGGCTCACGCTAAATCCAGCGGAGGTGGGCCGGGCTTTGAAGTCAAGAAATCTGGTGATGCATCGGTTGCCCTAGTCGGATTCCCTAGTGTTGGTAAATCCAGCCTAATTTCTCAATTGACAGGGGCTGACTCAGAGATTGGAGAATTCGCTTTCACAACGCTGACCTGTATTCCCGGACTGATGGAGCACCGTGGTGCCAAAATCCAGATTCTCGATCTGCCGGGTCTGATTAAGGGTGCAGCAGATGGTAAAGGAAGAGGTAGGGAAATTCTGAACGTCATTCGTAGTTCGGATATGGTCCTATATGTCGTCGACCCATTCCAAGAATCTCACTTCGACATCCTAGACAGGGAGCTTTGGAAGTCTGGGATGAGGCTCAATCAACAACCCCCTCAAGTATTCATAACCCGATCCAAGAGAGGAGGTATCGTTGTGCGCTCGACGGTCGAACAGACCAACCTTACCGAGGAAGAGATTCAAGGAATTGTGCGCAGTTTTGGAATTGTCTCTGCTACTGTAACACTGCGCACCAATGTCACAGATGACCACATAGTAGACACGCTCGCCGGTAGTCGGGTCTACAGTCGTGCCGTGGTGGTGCTGAACAAGATAGATCTAGCCACTCCAAAGGATATCAAAAGGGCCCGAGGAATGCTTCCAGAGGGCTGGCCTGTGCTCGAAGTATCGGCCAAGACCGGCGAAGGCATCGATGCGATGAAGGACTTCATCTTCGATCACCTCCACTTCATGTCGATTTTTCTCAAGCCTCAGGGGCAAGAAGCGGACTTGGTCGAGCCTCTGATTGTCAAAGATACTTCGACAGTTCGAGATGTGTGCACTAAGTTGCATCGTGACTTCGTGCGCAAGTTCCGTTATGCTAGGGTCAAGGGCCCTAGTGCCAAGTTCGATTGGCAGCGCGTGGGTCTGGACCACGTACTGAAGGATGGGGATTTACTCACCATCATCGTCCGGAAGTAAGTCTTCTCAGCGATGTATTCACGAACAGTACGCCTACACGATGCATGGACCAAGCAACAGGGGATGTCCTGCCTCGGGCAGCCCTGAGAGGACTCATTGAGTACATGAGAAGGAGGCTCTACGTGCTAGGTGCTGTCTTCCTAGTCGGCTTCGTAGGTGGCTATCCTGCTGCAACAGAAATTATCGAGTGGTTAATCGAAAACGAGGGGTACCTGCCAGAAGGAGTTCACATAATCATCCTCCAGCCGTTGGAAGCCGTTTTGCTCAGGCTGAGAATTGCTGCCAATATTGGACTGGCTTGTGTTGTTCTAGCCATAATGATGGATTTTGGATGGAATGGTCGCAAGATTTTGTCTGAGGCATATAGGAGGAAGTTCGTTCCGACCGGTGGCGGCATAGGGGGGCTTCTGTTCGTTCTAATGGGGATGGCTTTACTCGCAGTAGCTGGTGCTTCTTACTCAGATAGGATTCTCATACCTATGCTACTCGAATATCTATCCCAGGATGCTGCTGCTTCGGGATTGGAATCTACATGGCAATTGCAGGCTTGGATTGGTTTCGTTGTCGGCTTGTTTTTCGCATCAGTAGTAGGATTCCAAATTCCTTTGGCAGTTCTACTTATGCTGCGCTATGAGGTAATCGACAGAGCCAGTGTTACACAAAATCGCGAGGTTTTATGGTTTGCAGCCCTTGCATTTGGTGCTCTGCTCTCGCCTCCTGATCCACTCTCACTGTTCCTAGTAGGTGGCCCAGTATTGGTGCTAATCGAGGTCGCCCTAGTAATCGACAGAGCGACTAATCGAGGCTGATGCCTCGATTCCTTGCGTCCTCTTCCCTAGCTGCTGCTCTTCCGTCCTCGATATCGACCATTCGCATCATGAGAGCTCCAATCAAAATTAGCAAAGAGATACTGAATACACCAACTCTGCTATCGTACATCACTGTCAGAGTAGCATAAATGAGAGGTCCGATGAAAGCAGCTACCTTGCCGAAGAATCCGAAGAATCCAAAGAATTCTGCACTTCTAGTCTCGGGTACCATTTGCCCAAACATGCTTCTAGACAACCCCTGAGATCCTCCAAGAAGGGTTCCCATTCCACATCCTAGTATGAGAAATTGCAGCCCTACAGTGAGCCCCAACGGTTCCCATACAATGTCTCTGACAGCGCTGGGAATTGAATCCAATGGGCCATCCCCTAGGTTAGTTGGGTGATCAATTCCTACCGAGTTAGAGGAATCCAATGGTCCACCAGAAATACTAGCGCTAAACCTTGTTTCTTCCACTGAATTGAGAAATTCTTGGATTAATGTCTGGTCGCTAGCTTCTGCCATGTGGGGATCTTCGGCAGAACTACCCCACCTCCAATCATAGATACCGCTTCTTTCGCCTATCTCGACCGGGAGGATACTGGAATAGGCCTCTGCCCATTCCTGCTCATTGAATTCTTCATCGGAAAAATCGGTCTTCTGAGCAATGCTGTAATCGAAGTTGTAGTTCATGTAAGATACATATCCACCGGCAGTGCTGAGTCTCTCTTGGAGCCATCTCTGGGATTTCTCCGATGGGCTGCTCATGTAGTCATATGGATCCGTGCCTGCATCGATTTCTTCCTGATTAGTATACCAGTCCCCATCGATATCGTAATCATATGAATCGGCGATACCATCGCCGTCAGAATCCCACTCAAAGAGAACATCATATTGGTCGTGTGAATCTAACGATAGGGGGGCGAAAGCACATGCTGCGAAGCAAAGAACTACCCATCCGACTAGAGAAGCGCTTAGCGCCTTTTTTGTCCCCCAATTATTTG
>PBWO01000016.1 GCA_002727275.1 Methanobacteriota archaeon | reverse complement strand
GTATCATTATCACGCAGACGGAAATTGCATGCACTGGCACCCCGAGGGTGAGCAGACTTGGATAGACTACAGTTTGGAATCTTCTAGATCTATATCCGAGCATTCTCCGATAATCGGATTCGCCTTCGATGGGTATCCAATCTACGGATTCGTTGGATGGGACGAAGAAGGCGAGGTTGCTGAGATGACTTCTTCGTATCGGCTCAAGGAAGGTGAGACAGGATATAACGGGATTGACGACTATGAGTATGTAGAAGGGCTCGGCGACCTAGATTCCTGTAACGGACACTGGGGAACTACTCCTGATTACCCGGATGGCACATATCACTACCATACAACATGGGAAAATGGCGAAGGAGGAATTGGATTTCCATATTTCATCAATTGTTACAGAGGAGTAATGGAGGCAGGCAATACTGCCGCCGGAGGAGGCGGGGGCGATGATCCCGATTGTTCTGGACACGGAGAGACATGGGGTCCAGGAATAGGCCCACCGCCACCCGGATGTGGGGGCGGTTCTGGTGGTGGACAGCAAGCCTCGGGAGAAGAAATAGCGGTTCCGAATCAGAGCAAGACGCCAATTATTGGCTCAGCGATTCTGATGGTACTTGCCTTGAGAGGTTTCACAGGATTGGCATCCGGCCAAGCCTCTCCAAGTCCGGCTGGTAGAGTTCGCGAATATCGTCCAACTCAAGGATGAGCATAGCCAGCCTCTCTAGGCCCAAACCCCATGCGCAAACTGGCCATTCTGTACCTAGAGGTTCGGTCACCTCGGGTCTGAAGATTCCAGATCCTCCCAACTCCAGCCATTCCCCCTTCCAAAGAACATCGACCTCGACGCTGGGCTCTGTGTAAGGGAAATAGGCTGGTCTGACTCTGACGTCGGGGAATCCCATCTTTGAGTAAAAAGTTCTCAGTGTAGAGATTAACATCGGTAGGTTAGCCTCGGGCTCGTGGATGATTCCTTCAATCTGATAGAACTCGGGAAGGTGTGTCCTGTCTATCGACTCCTGCCGAAACACCCTGCCAATTCCGAAAACCCTGCAGGGCTCATCGGGATTTTCTGCTATGTGGCGTACCGTGTTGACGGTGGTGTGAGTCCTCAGAAGAGACTTCTTGGACTCCTCCTTGTCGAAGTCTAGGCCCCATCCCTTGCTCCCTGTGTCGTGGCCGTGCTCGTGCACCTTTTCCCACAGGTCCAAGTACTTCTCATCAACATCAACTTGGGCTGGCTCTGATAGGTAGAATGTGTCCTGCATAGTTCTGGCAGGATGCGATTGAGGAATGAACAGGGCATCCATGTTCCAACCGGCCGATTGGATAAAATCGCCTTCAATCTCTGAAAAGCCCATCTCTAGGAAGATTGACCTAATCATCTCAATCAGCGCAATCATCGGATGAGGTCTTCCCCCCGAGGGCGTGGGTGCTGGGGCGTTGATATCAAACGGTTTGAACTCGGCATCTCTCCAAGCCTCGCTCTGCAGAAGTTCGGGAGTTACTTCTCCAATCGTTTCGATATCTTCGAGTTCTGAGATGTCAGTTTTAACGCCTTGCTTGGTAAGGCTCCATTTCCTTGAGACTCTGTCCTCCAGAACTATCAGTCCCTTTCTGCCAGAAAAGTGAGAGACCAGTTCTTCATCAAGTTCAGGCTGTTCGACGGGACCATCAGATAGCGAATTGATGAATTCGGAGCGCTTCTTGATCTCAGATGCAATCTGCGACTCATCTCCGGCCACTAAAACCCCTGACTCCAGTGTGACGCCAAGGGCTTTGAGGAGGCCCACTCCTGGGCCTGCCTCATGGCGCTTGAGGGTCGACGATAGTGCTGCCATTGTCCTGTCTTCTGCCTTCTGAGAAAGTAGCCAGTCCCAGATTCTCGCTTCGAGAAGGCCTTCTTTCGAAGCCCTCTTGCCCTCTTCGCCAAGACTCACCGCAGTCCCTCTGAACTCGTTAACAGAAACTAGGCCTGCCTCCTCAAGCACCGCTCCCGAGCCTGCAACGTGAACTTGGTCACTCCATCCGGTCTCAGTGAGTAACTCTTCTAGTGTCCAGTCTTTGGATTGATTCGAGAGCATCGCACGCAGCATCCTGCGCTCGTTGTTTCCTATATCCATAGAACCACTGGTAATCCTCGGAATCGGGCAATCCACTTGATGCTTGCCAATTGAAAAAGTGAGAAAGTGAGTTACTCTTCCTCTGATTCCCAAAGCAGAGTGTCGCACTCGCTACAGGTGTGAACCTTGGGCTTTCTACCGTCTACCCAATCCACCTTTCCGCATCTGCCGCAAAGAATCGAAGTTCGAATAGGGGGTTCAATAGTGGTATCGACCCTGAACATCACTCTGCCAGCATCCGGCATCTTTGAGGAGTCTGGCTCCCAATCTGCGACTGATTCGGGGTCTACTTCACCCTCTCCATCCATGCTGAGTCCGAACAGAAGCATAACTGCCCCAGCAAGAGCCAGTGGGGCTGCGGTGGCTAAGGCGAAATCAGAGGCAGTAGAAGTCAGTGCTATTCCTCCTCCTAGGATTAGGCATGCCCAAGCGGCGAGGACGGTGTTGACCTTTCTGCTACCGGGCCGTATTGCCATGGTGATGCGAGTACGTTATGGCGCATCAATTTGGCCCAACTTGAGATGTTTGCGAATGTAGGGTTCAAGAGTCTGAGTCTGCCGCCTCAGGTTGCGCCTCAGTAGCTCAGCCTGGTAGAGCATCTGATTTGTAATCAGACGGTCGGGGGTTCGACTCCCTCCTGGGGCTCCAAATTACGCCTGTGAAAGGTCAAAGGCCGATGCTGCACGCGGCCAGACATGGGAGCAGTGGTCGCCGATGGTCGGGGCCTCGCTTCCAGCATCGAGCAAGATGTGTCTAGAGGTGTTGTAGAACTCGTCGAATCGGGTATTATGCCACACCTAGCTGTCGTCATTGTAGGCGAAGACCCGGCCAGCCTGGTATATGTTCGAAACAAGCAACGCGCTTGTGAGAGATGTGGAATTAAGAGCACTCTAATCGGGATGCCAGAGGGTTCGAGTCAAGAAGAGGTCATCGAGACTGTAGATGAGTTGAACTCAGACGACTCAGTACATGGGATACTCGTGCAGAGCCCGATTCCAGGGGATGTCGATGAACTAGAAGTTGCATCTGCGATATCTCCGATTAAGGATGTAGATGGATTCCATCCTGCCAATCTTGGCAGATTAGTACAAGGAGACGCCAGCGGACTCCTACCATGTACTCCAGCCGGAGTAGTCAGGATGTTGGAACACAGTGGTGCACAACTTAGAGGGGCTAAGGCAGCAGTACTAGGCAGATCTAGGATAGTGGGCATGCCAATGAGTCTGATGCTTGCCGTTAAGGGAATTGATGCTACGGTGACAATCGTGCATTCGCGGTCGGAAGATGTAGAAACCATATGCAGAGATTCGGACATCATTATTGCAGCAATAGGAAGACCTCGAACTGTGAAACCAGATTGGGTCAAGCCCGGAGCATATGTGGTGGATGTGGGGATCTCACGAGAAGATGATGGAGGATTAGTAGGTGATGTCGATCCACATGTTGCCGAGGTCGCAGGATGGATGACTCCGGTTCCGGGCGGAGTAGGTCCAATGACTATCGCTCTGCTAATGGAAAATACGCTTACTGCGGCTCGAAATTCCTAGAAAATCCCTAAGTCGAACTGCGCATCTTCACTAGCGTGCACCTTGGGGTCCCACGGAGGTGAGAAGGTGAGGTTGACGTGAACGCTGTCGATTCCCTCAGTCGCTAGGGCTGAGCGGTGAACAGCGGACATAATCTCTGGAGCAACGGGGCAACCCGGGCTAGTTAGAGTCATGTCAATCTCTGCATGTGTGCCTTCGTCCTGAATCTCGATTCTGATCGCGTAAATAAGGCCGAGTTCAGTTACTGACATCTTCATCTCAGGATCCTCTACCTCCCCTAGGGATTGCATAACATCCGATTCGCTGACCATACTAACCACTCAACTTCGAAGCATCCTCTCTTACTCGCTTGAACATGTTCAGGAAACCATTAGCCCTGCTTGGCGTAAGTGAGGACTGGATGCCCATCGCCTCAGCATATGCAGGCTCCATGTGAGCCACCTCCTCAGGACTCATTCCATTCACTGCCATGGCAGTAACCGATATCAGACCTTGAACAATCTGAGCGTCCGCGCCTCCTCTCATCTGAAATCCGCCGCCTTCATCTACAAAGCTAGTCACATGAGCTCTGGATTGGCAGCCGTGGACTTGGTTGTCGTCGTCCCACTCTTCAGGCGGAAGAGGACTGGGGTTGCGCTTGGCGTACTCAAAGAGCAACTCATATCGCTCCATGGAATCGAAACAGGCCTGAAATTCCTCAACCACCTCATCGAGATGCTCGGGCCACAACCTATCTCCCACCATACTCTCTCGCCGGAGTTGTCTGCCTTGAACATGACTAGAGTCATGCGAAGCGGTCGACGACCTCTCTGAGATACTGTACGAACGACTCGGCTTCCTCCATTGTATTGTATATCCAAAATGAGGCTCTGTTAGTCGAAGGAACTCCTAACGCATCCATTAGAGGTTGAGCACAATGATGGCCTGTCCTGACGGCAAATCCTCCTTCGTCGAGAAGTAATGCCAGATCTTGGGACTGGATCGACTCGTGTAGAAATGAGACTGCTCCACTACTATCATCTCTGCCCGGGTCACCGTAGATACGGATACCCGGAATTTCACGCATCTGTGATGCGGTCCACGATGCAATATCGTTAATGTGCTCGTGGACCTTTTTCATGTCGAACTGTTCCAGCCATTCCACCGCGGCACCCCAGCCTATCGCCTCAGCGATGCGGGGAGTTCCGGTCTCGAACATCGCGTGGCCTTCTTGGAAGGTTGAGCCTTCAGTGGTCACTCTCTTAATCATCGAGCCGCCGGTCATGAATGGGACCATCTCTTCCATCGCGTCGCGCCTCACTAAGATACATCCGATACCAGTAGGGCCGGCCATCTTGTGAGCCGAGATGGCTACAAAATCGGCCCCCAATGAGTCGAAATCGATTCTCTCGTGCGGGGCTCCCTGAGCGCAGTCGATGAGTACTCTCGCCCCTGCAGTGTGAGACTTTTCAATGATTTTCTCCACGGGGTTGCGCACCCCTAGGACATTGCTGGTATGGACAACACAGACTAGGGATGCACCATCCAAGGCCACTTCGAAGGCTTCCATGTCAAGAGTGTATGATTCGACATCTATGGGTACATACCTGACTTCGATACCGATATCCACTGACATTTGCTGCCAAGGCACGATGTCTGCATGGTGCTCCATCTCAGTCAGAACGACCACGTCTCCTTCACTGAGATTCTCACGTGCCCAGCCGTAGGCTACCAAATTGATTGCTTCGGTGGCCCCACTGGTGTATATCATCTGGCCGGGAGAGGTGCCAAAGTAAGAGGAGATTCGAACTCGTGCGCCCTCTAGTGCAGTGGTCGCCTCGTCTGCGAGGGTGTGGTTCGCCCTGTGCGCATTCGAATTGTAGTGCTCGTAGTAATTGCTCATCGCGTCTATCACGCACTGGGGTTTCTGAGAGGTCGCAGCATTGTCAAAGTATACCAGCCTCTTTCCATTAGGTAACCTTCGCTCAAGAATAGGAAAATCGCCTCGAATCGCCTCGATATCTAGAGTCATAGCCTCTCCTCGTTCATTTCGAACTGACGGTCCGATATGAATTAGCGCACTAGAAAACCGAATGAAATCTAGTAGAAATTAGTAGAATTGTGGTTTGCTGGCGGACATTTATTGTCTAGTACCCCTATCCGGCCCCATGGCAGAAACCTCTGGACAGGATACAGTCGAGCGGCTCGGAAGTCAAGATCTCAACCGTGATGGGGAAATTATCAATCTCGCAATCGTGGGTTCAAGTAGATTCTACGACTTCATGATCTTCGAAGATGCAGTGGAGACCTGGATAGAAGAGAATGGCTATCCTGACATGATAATCGTAGGCGGTGCGAGCGGTGTCGACTACATGGCAGAGCGGTGGGCTGACAACAACTCAGTGCCTATTGCAGTATTTACCGAGGAATGGAGTGACCCTGATCGCAGTCTTGTCGACAGGGGGCGAACTGAAGCTCCGAACACACTGACTGAGAAGATATTGAGTGGTGCTTCACACATACTAGCTATGCCTTCGCCAACCAGCAAGTGGACGAGGATAGTAATCGATAGGGCTTCCACGAGGGGGATATCTACAACTATCCTAGAAGTCGATTAATGGTGCTCCTGTCGGGATTCGAACCCGAGTCGCCGGGATGAAAACCCGGAATGATGGACCGAACTACACCACAGGAGCGACGAGGTGACGAGAGACATCTCCCCCATAACAATTCGTCAAGGAGGATTGCCGCTGCCTGCTGAGGTGATGGTCTGAGACTCGGGCGCGCCGTCCTGATTGGAGTCGATCGTAATCACAGTGACCGTGATGCCCTGTGAGGTCCCTGAGACGTAGTCTACTTGGAATCCAATCCACGTACTGTTGGTATGATGTGCATGGCCTTGTGAGTTGATGTTCCACTCGAATACTCTGTGGGAAAGATATGCCTCCTGTAGGGTCTCAATGGTGCCAGTTGAGGATAGAGACAGGTTTCTCGCATGCCAGATGTTGGAGTTCAAGGCGAAGCTGACATTACCGTCAGCGTTGTCGTCCCTCGCAGCCATGTAATGGCGATGGAACACCCTGCGGTCAAGGAATCCGTCGTTATCGGTGTCTCTAGCCTGCCAAGTCCTAGCCAAGTGAGAGTAGGTGTCAGGACTGCCGTCGGAGTTGTTATCCCACGAAGTAAGTTCGGCGACTATTATTCTCCTCAATTGAGGCTGATTCAGGGAATTTCTCCAGACTTCGAGCGAGCGGGTTTCCTCGTTCTGCTCGGTCCAGCCATTTGCATGCTGGTCGAGATAGTAGGTCTCCCTCACTCTCCTGAATATGTGCTCCTCATAGCCGTCTTCATTTGCATCCCACCAAATCAGAGTGGCAGTGTATGATTCGCGCTGTTCGAGGTGCTGGTCGAAGTCCCAGTCAGTAGAGTTCGACATGTGAATGGTTCTGTGCTTCCACTCAAGATTTCCATCTGCATCGTCATCAACCATTCGAGTCAGTGCAAATCGATGGACGTGGTACTCCACCATACCCCAGTCCCAATGCTGGTGCCAGCCTCGCATCCTCGCAGTGTAGTCAAGGTCACCATCGTGGTCTGTGTCCACCTTGCGAACTCCTGCTCTCCAGGTCCATTGCAGTTCGACCACGCCGTTGGAGTCGTTATCGAACTCGACGGTGTTCTGCTGTAGAGCTCTGACGACATCGGTGTTGCCGTCGGAGTTGGTATCTCTGGTAACGATGGCTCGCAGATTGTCACGATGGCGATCCGCGTTGCCGTCCTCTGTCGGATCCCAGACCCACGAAGAATGGTCAATGGCCATCCAACGCTCAGGAGTACCGTCATCGTTGGCATCGAGACGATGGATTAGTCTGGAGTGAGAGTAGTAAGCAGTCAGTACTGAACCGATGCCTTGGTCAACCATTCTGCGGTCGCGATTGAGTATAATCCTGCGCTCTAGATTGCCATCTTGGTCTGCATCGGTTCGGGCGTGGACGAACAGGTGTATGTTCACATCCTCGTAACTGCCGTTATCCCATGTCCAAACAGTGCGAGTCAAGACATCGTGTCTCTCAGGAATCCCGTCTGAATTGTGGTCGACTAAATCCATCCCTCTGAAGAGAGTGTAGAAGAGGTCGTCCTGTCCGTCTCCGTCTCTGTCATGAGCACACTGGATATTGCGGACTAGAATGATGCGCTCAGGACCTGGGATGCCATCTGAATCAAACCAGAACACGCCTACATTCCTGTAGCACAGCACCTCTGGAACGCCATCACTGTCCCAGTCCACCCAGAAGGTGTAGTTCCACCATGTCGCAGTGACTTGCGAGATTGAGCGCGAGTAAGTCTGTTCTTGCATCGAAGAATCATCGATTTCGCCCCAAGCCTCATCAAATACTGGATTTACTATCTCGACTCTGGCCTCATATTCGGAAGGGATAGGCGATAATTCTGACTCAGTAGGGGATTCGTCCCCTTCAGTGACGCTGCTCTGTACCAGCAGTGGGCTGTTTGGAATGGTGTCGGTATCCTGCTCGTCGCCGACCTCGTCTCGAACTTCCTCCTCGTCTGTGGCGATCCAGTCATCGACTTCCTGGTCGTCATCGTAGTATCCATCGCCATCGGGGTCGAAGTCAGACTGCCAATCATACTCCTCGTCATCGCGTGCATCGGCGATGTCATCTACGGTTCCGTCGCCGTTGCCATCCAACTCCTGCTCAACCTCATCTTCCAACTGCTCCTCTGCCTGACCCTCAAGTTCTTCCTGCAGTTGCGCAGCCTCTAGATCATCAGCGACCGATATTACCTCAACATGAAAAACTCGCTCAGTGGCGATACCTGTTGAGCCGGTTGCGATTACTCTGACCACATACACGCCTTCCTCGGAGTACTGGTGAAACTCTTCGGCCATTGCCGGATCGGAAGCTGAATCGTCCCCCCAATCTATCGAGATTGAAACAGAGCCGATTGTATCCTCAGCCTGTGTACTGATTGTGATTGACTCTGCAAGATTCAGGTGAATACGGCCTTGTGGTGAAGGGTTGGTCGATACACTCAGAGTGGGGGCTTCTGCATGGTCGATTCGGATAGCCTTCTGGTCAACCGCAATGTATCCAAGCGGGTCGGTTGCTGTAACGATTACAGAGTATGTTCCTGGCTCGCCCCAGATGTGCTGGCCCGAGAGATCACGAAATGTGGCTCCGTCCGCGAAGTCCACCTCAACTGTCAACTCGTCACCGTCCGGGTCAGAAGCCTCCACTGACCAATCGACTGGGACTCCTGCGATACCCTCAGCAGGCAGGTACAGAGAGACCTTAGGTGCTCGGTTCGGCTCAAGCAGGGTGAAGATTACTGCTGCAACGGTAGAGGCACCCATTGAGTCAGTGAGTTCTACCTCAATTGTATGAGTTCCCTCCGATAAAAAGCCGGCATTGAAAATCAGGCTGTTTGAGGTCTGTGCCAGAGCGCCATCGAGTCTCCAGTTAGCAATGAACGGAGCTGTCCCTTTCTCAATCACCGCATTTGCGATGACCTGATCGTTGGTCGTGGTCGGTGTGCCTTCTAGCTCAACACTGGCTGAGACTACTGTCGGCTCTGGCTCCTCGACGATTTCCTCAGTAGCGCCAAGACATCCTGAGCTGAGCATCAGGGCGACTAGAAAGAGTCCGGTGTTGATTCGGCGACGGGGCATTCTGGCATTAGTTGACGCATTCATTGGCAAAGGGGCTATTCTTACCACCTTAAAGGGAAGTGGGTCATTGGATTTGTCAAGGTGTCTATGAAAGGGGTTCAACAAGTGTCGCCCACAGTCTCATGCCCTCCTCTGTAAGCTCCCTGTTGGTCCGCAGACCGCTTCTTCTACGAGTTATCAGGCCCTGGTACTCCAAGCGCTTGAGGTGGTGCCCGACGAGTTGCTGACTGGTGCCAATTGTGGAGGCCAACTCCCTTTGTGTTGGGGGTTTCTGTCCATCCTCCTGCTCAGCGATTGAACGTAGCACCATCAGAGCTACGTCACTGAGTTGATTGGCATCAACCGGACGTGGTAGATTAGATATCTCGACTTTTCTGTCAACGGCCGAAGTGTAGTATCTCAGGAGTCTGCCGTCGCGCCTGCACCAGACCTTGCCCTCGTTCTCCAGTATCCTGAGATGATGGACAGCCTGATGATTGCCCATCTCAAGCGCACGAATGATGCCCGAGAGATGGCAACCAGGATGAGCGGTTAGGAAACCCTCTAGCCTTCCTCGTTGGTAAGTACCGGCAAGAGTCCCGGTACCCTCAGTTACTCTGAGTTGAGAGAAACGCCCCATCGATCTAACCATCTTCGCTCTGGTCGGCTCATCGCCGGCTGAGACCAGAGCTAGTGAGAGTAATACGATTGCTAGGAAAGCAGAGGCTTGCGGGAGAACTGGGAGTGAAATCGCTACGCTGTCATCCGTTTTCGCATCATTCTCCTCTGGCTCCTCAATCAATGTTGTATCATCAAAATCGACTTCCCAATAATCACTGATACTGAGAGTACCTTCAGTCGAAATTGACAGGGTGAACCCGATCTTCTCACCCTCGGCTATACTCAGAATCAGCCCTGGTTCGGGGTGCGGTTCAATCAGGAGGCCTTGCGAATCCTCTAGCGCCCATACACCGGGCGACGTTCGCACCCACGTCGCCTCTTGATCGGCTGCGACTGTGGGTGCGAGAACAACTAGCATAGCAAGCGTTGCGAAGGCGATAGTGCGGACGCGATTAGGACTCGCTGACGCACCTGCCATGATGATCCGGAGATTCTTACAGGGGTTAAGGGTCTTGGGTCGTAGTGTTTGTCACAATCAGTTGTGAGTAGGTTCTGCATCTGCCAGATTCGACCACCACTTCGCTAGAGGGATGAACATTACTAGACCTACTACACTGCCTACTAGCCAGGCAATTGGATTCTCCATTAATGCGAGGAACTCATCGCCCCAAATTCCCAAAATGAGGCCTGCAAGTCCGAATCTGAGGCCCCTTCCAAACAAACCTGCTATGATAAACAAACGCAGGTCCATTCTTCCTGCACCTGCTGCCCATGCTAGTGCCTTGTATGGAATCGGAGATACTGCGGCGACGAAGATTCCTGCTGAGCCATATCGGATAGTCAGATTCTCAAGCCTACTTACCGTATTCTCGCTAGCGAATCTCTCTAGCAGTGGCCTTCCTGCATAGATTCCTATACCGTATCCACCGATTGCTCCGAGGACACTTGATAGAGTAGCCACCAACACTATTGCCAAAATCTCCAATGAACTTTCTGCACCTANGACCATCGGTAGAACCAGTAGGTCTGGAGGGGCTGGTTGGAATGCCGCTTCTGTTGCCGAGACAATAGCGAGACCTAGCAGTCCAAACCCTTCTGCCCAGTCTATTACCGAATCCGTCAGGTCCCCTAGCACNCCCTCGGCTCCACCATATTCGGGATATACGTTGCTTTCCTACGTCAACTGAAGAACTCGTAGACGACCCTATATCGCAGTTAGCCGGCGCGTATGCATGGCTTCTGACGAGGTGTTGGACACGGCTGCTCTACTGGCGTGGCCTGTAGAGCGTTTGAGAGGATGCCTAGTGGTCCATAGTCAGAGAGAGGAGTTAGTTCGTATTTCTCCGGATCGAGGGCTCGTATTGGAAGCGGCAGAACTTGTATGGGCCACCCCTACTGAGGATGCCCTAACTAAAGCCAGAGAACTGGCAACTACAACAGGCGATATAGCAGGTCTATCAAATGTTGATTTCGAGCTTCTGGCACTAGTATTGGAGAGAGGCGTAATTCTAGTTACAGATGACTACAGGTTGCAGAATCTATGCGAGTTAGGAGGAATCGCATGGTCTTCGGTAACAACCGAAGGAATCCGCTCGATGTGGTCATGGGAGTTGCGATGCTCTGGCTGCAAATTGGTTATTGACGCACCGAAGGAGCCCTATCCAGATAGGAACCTCGGGAATTGTCGAGAATGTGGTGCAGAACTGGCACTCAGGCGAAGGAGATGATTACTGTTCTTCGGCGACTTCCTCAGTCATCCCGCCTCTGTCCATGTCTTGCTCAGCAGTAGACGGGTTCGTAACTTCACTCACGGCCTTCTGATACTCTCCTTTGGCCAATCCAAGACTTCGGGCTAAATCGGGTATGCGCTTGGCTCCAAACAGCAGTACGAATGCCCCGAATAGTATTGCAGCTTCTAGCGGCCCTATGCTAACCATCGAATCTAGGCGAGGGTTTCATCGTTCAAATGCTTCGGCTGGTGAACGCCTCATCCACCCGATACTGGAGGGAGAAATGCTACTTCGGAGGAATCTGTCAGAGGAGAATCCATAGTAGTCACAATCTGTCCATCAATTGCGACCCTAAGTCCCGAATCTAGGTGCTCACTCAAATCAAATCTCTCGATGAGTTGCTGGGCAGTAGTTCCCAACTCCAAGGCCACCTCGATCTCCCTTTGACCCATGCTCTCGGCAAGAGGTCCGAAAAACAGCAACTTGACCTTGATCGCCTTACCTGGTTCGACCATAGCATACCGAGTCAATCCATAGCCATAAACCTCTGACTCGTAGGGACTATACCTCTAATGCTACGGGCCGATGTATGGCCGAGGTCAGAGCAGTGGTGTTTGATTGCGACGGGGTGCTAACTGACAATGGCTCCTCGTGGCAGAATATTCACGATTATTTCGGCACAGAGAATCTAATCATGCTAGAGAGATTTCTCAATGGAGAAATCACAGATGACGAATTCATGGCCGACGACATCAGGCTGTGGACAGAGGTCCAATCACGAATTCATCGAGATGACATAATGCGCTGCTACTCTGGTATCGGTCTGATGGAAGGTGCGCGAGATGTCGTCGAGGAATTGAGTCGTAGAGGGATTTTCGTTGCAATTGTCTCTGCAGGAGTCGATATCTTTGTGGGCGTAATCGCCAATATGCTGAACGTTGATGATTGGGCTGCAAATGGTTTCGATTGGGATGATGAGGGGTGGCTTAAGGGCCCTGCTCCAACTAGAGTTAACTCACATGACAAGGGCATCATGGTAGAGAAACTTTCCAGAATCAAGAACCTGCAACCTTCTAGCATCGTCTCTGTTGGCGATTCTAGCACTGACCTATCAATGATGATTCCTGGCTCTCGGTTCATCGGTTTTAATCCGGCCAGACAGAGGGCAAGGGATGCATTCTCGAATGCTGGAGTTCCTGTGGCTGACAGCAAGGATCTGCGCGATATCTGGAAGCATATCTTCGAGGGCGAGTCGTTTCCCCAATCAGGCGAAGGGAATTGACGCTGTGGCGTGAGTGTGTAGATTGACAACCGTCAGGATGCATGGCTTGGGTTGGAATCCAAGCATGCGCTGGTAGTCCGTCTGGTCCTGCCAAGTCGAACTATGCACCATCGTTACACCCTTATGATTGCCCACATAATGCCCATGTACGTNACCAGTGACGAAGATGTCGGGGACGGAGGAGATTACTAGCCGGTCCTCTGGCTCGGGCGAGAGAGGAGTCTTGCCGCCCCAAGAAGGAGCTAGGTGCCTGCGCTCAAGCATCGCCCTCATGGCCAATTCCGGAGAAGCGTAGGTTACTGAGCGCAGAGTAGCAACGAAGTCATCGATGCTCTTACCGTGATACGAGAGTACTCTGACCCCATGCAGGCTGAAGTCACATGGATTGCCNACGAATACTGCATCCGAGTAATCCTGCTGCACCTCGGGATCCAGAGCCGGTTGCGGCTCAGCTGGCCGTACTGCGTCATGGTTTCCGGGTAGGATGATTAGATCGACCCAATCAGGAAGGTCTTCGAGCAGACGAGCTAGTTCACCATACTGNTGGAACAAATCTGTGATTGCTAGATGGCGTTCCTGTCCTGGGTAGATTCCGACGCCATCGACCCCATCTCCATTGATTACGAAGTATTTGATTGTCTTAGCAAGTGGGTCAGTCTTGAACCACTCTACCATCTTCTCCCACTGTGGGGCTAGGAAGGTCTTGCTTCCGACATGGACATCAGAGAGGAAGGCTGCTGAAACGGCCTCATCAACACTGGCAGCCGATTTCGAGTGCTTTCCCATTGGAGGCAAATGTATGTCACTAACTAGGAACAGAGGGTTTCCTTCTCCAATCATGAAATGACCACTGACTCCGACTACATCATCATCCATCAGGCCATCCAGCGCAGGGTGCAGACTGGGGGCGTTTGAAGGTGGCCTCAGATTACATCGTATCTGCATTGTCTCATCCTCNATTACGAAATTGAGATTACCTGCCTTGGACCACCTCGATTCACAGACCAATCCGACCAGTGTAATCTCGTAGTCGTTGCTGGAGTGCCTCTGCCTGTTTCTCCATGCCTCGGTGTTGCTGATGGGTCTACGCGGAAGAGAATGGGAAGTCAACATCATCTGACGAATCTGCCTGAGGCGATCTGAGAAGCATGATTGCATATCCCCCATCTTGCCCTCTGTAGTTGAGTTGCCCGTGATATCGAAGTGAACTTCGATCTCGGCATCTACATCCCTTGCATGCATAGGAAAGTCATCTAGACTGTAATGCTCCAATCCGTGCCTTCGAGTAGGCGGACTCATAGTCGGGCTTGATGATGGTGCAATTACTCGCCCTATTGCCGAACCGCTCTCAGGATCTGCTAGAGTTGCCTGTTGGGGCATGGACTGTGTATTTTCTTCACTCTGCTTTTGCTTAGGGACGAGTGAGAGCATCTCATCGACTGTCTGCTCGTTGAGCAGAGCAACGTTGGAGCGCTGAGCAGCCTCGATTAAGGGAGACACTTCACTAAGATTCTCAATCTTGGCTTGCGCCTCCTTTCCGAGAACCAGCAAGCCTGCCGCAGCCAACTTGCGCTGTCGTTCAGCCCATCTCTCGCCGACCATGTCCAACCGAAGTGCTGAGGACGCCCATGATGCTATCGCAGGTAGAGGGTAGGAGAAGCCGGTCAGTCTTCCCATTCAGTAAGAGATGCTAGGTCCACCGAGGATATCTCTTCGGCTACAGTCTTCTTGTCTTCCTTCCATGATAGGCTGCCCTCCCACTCCTCCTCTGTTGGATCTAATTTTGAGGTATCTAAGGCGATAGTTTGAATCTGATCTTCCGAATCTCCAGCGCCGGACAATCTATCCATCGCCTCCAATCCTAAACGCAGAGCAAAAGCGGCGAATGAGCGTTTGTTGTCCAGGCGGTCGTTCTCTCCGAAGTCCATCCTCCTGACTAGGAAATAATCCTCGGTAACAACTGCAACATGCACTCTTCCGACTTCCTTGCCCTCAGTGGCCCCCCCTGGGCCCGCAATTCCAGTGATTGAGATTGCCACATCTGAATTAGACTGGTATCTTGCTCCACGGGCCATTTGGACAGCAACTTCGTGAGATACTGCGCCAGCTTCTCCTTCCTCAAAGGCGTTCTTCTCAACACCCAATTCCCTCATCTTGGATTCATTAGAATATACCACCCATCCCTGCTTGAACCACTCGGTGGCCCCTGAGATGTCTGTAACCAATGAAGCGAGAAGTCCCCCGGTACACGACTCGGCTGTGGAAATAGTCAGGCCCCTCTTACGCAATCGGCGGGCAAGGCGGGATGCAAGTCCAGCACTCTCTTCGACCACATTCTCCGGCCATAGCCGACACTCTTGAGAGTTTCACTCATTGAATATTGGCCTTTAGTGGTGGGCCCGACCGGAATTGAACCGGTGATCTTCGCTTTGTAAGAGCGACGTCATAACCCCTAGACCACGGGCCCCGGGAGGTCGGAGAGGCGTTGTGTTCAAATCCCCTCCGGCTAGATGGGATGTTAGGAGGATNGGCATGGAGGGGATATCTGACCTGCTGAAAAGGCTGAAGGAATCNGGAGTTCCAATGAATGANAGTATTGTCGATGCAATGCAATCTATCGACATTGAGGATTTTACTGATTTTGACATCAATAACTTCCTGATGGACAGACCCATTCCTTTCCTATCTACAGAGAATGGGATTACAAAAACCATATCGGCCCCACATATGATTGCTACTCTGTTACATCATCTAGAGATTTTAGAGGGGCACCATGTGCTTGTAATGGGTTCCAAAGGCGGCTACATTGCTGCCCTTTTGGACTGCATGCTAGGTCCAGAGGGAGCGGTTACCGTAGTCGAGCCTCATGCTGAAGTCAGACATTATACTAGTGAACGTCTGAATTTGTTTGATTCGATGGGCGAGTTGCGAGTCCTCTCAATTGACTTCCTAGAAGTAATGAATGATGAGTTTCGACCGGTTGACAGGGTCCTGATAACCNGGGCTATCCGGGAATTGCTTCCTGACGTTGAGAATCTAGTCGAAGAAGGAGGATTCGTCCTAGGCCCATTTGGAGGCCCGGTCCACCAGAGGCTGCTGAAGAGAGAAAAAGTGGAAGATGAATGGCTTGACACCGACCTTGGAGGAGTCGTTTTCGGGCCGATGGACCTCGGAGAAGCCGAGAGGTCTCCTCTCGATCCACAGAATCTAGCAGAACATCTGGAGGACATTCTTGAGATAGTTTCGGATATAATTGAGATAGAGGATGAAACCGCGAGTAGAATTGAGGGNCTTATCATCTCACTGCGGGAATTGCCTCGAGACATCCCTGACCTTGATGAGGATTCTACTGAGGATGAAATCATGGAACATCCTGTAATCGAGCTACTGCTGATGGAAATGGACTGGTTAGGCCCCATGTGGCCGATATTCGGAGATTTTCTTTCAGTCGAGATTGCCTCGCCAGGCTCACCTAGTGAAGATGAGTATGGGATGTCTGGGGGCCACAGGGACCTGATTCCCTGATTACTGTAGAGCCGGTTGCATTAGTCTCTCCAGTGGAACCGAGATTGGTGGCAAGTGATCTGAGAGTAAATGTCTGGAGGTTTTTGGGTCAAACAGGTTGCCAGAGAGTGCAGCTTCGATTACTTCTTCCTTCTCTAAAGAATCTCTTCCAGAATTTGGCCAGACTGACAGGCTTACTCTCTCATCTTCTAGGTAGTCCACTAGCACACAAGGCAGNCACATGAGTTCGAGTCGTTGAGCCACTCTAGTTCGGTGGTGGCCATCCAAAATAGTCCCTGTCTTTCTGTCGACAAGAAGTGGTTTGGTGTATGCCCTCCACCTCAGAGTCATCTTCTCAAGATTATCTACTCTATGCTCCTGTATCTTCTCGTGAGGGAGGAGAGTTTCAAGCGGCACTAACTCGACGTCCATGCCCCTCCGAACTCTTCATTGGAGATATGCCTAACGCCCGAAGGAATCATGACTATGACGCCGACGGCCTGTTATGGGTGAGCCTATGGAATATGCCAGTGAAGCCGACAGGCTGGTGCTGGCCGGGCTGCGTTCCAAGGGAGAGGCTTGGGTAGTTGGAGGATGGGTGAGGGAGTCACTTTCCGGCCGACCCCTGACAGATATGGACATAGCAACCACATTGCTTCCAGATGAAGTCAAGGAGTTATTTCCTCTTTCTCTGATGTATGGGGCAGACTACGGAACGGTAGTCGTTAGACTACATGGGCGCGATGAGAGTTGGGAAGTCACCACGCTGCGCAGTGAGGGAGGATATGGAGATGGCAGGAGGCCCGACAACGTCCAGTTCGGAGTCAATATCAGCGATGATCTATCGCGCAGAGACTTCACAATCAACGCTATGGCATATGATTCAGATTGGAATCTGATTGACCCTTTTGGCGGTATGTCCGATTTGGTTAATGGCATTCTGAAGTCGGTCGGGAATGCTAACAAGAGATTAGGCGAAGACGGACTCAGAGTGATGCGAGCATATCGCTTCCTAGCGTCGCAAAAGGTAGAATCCATGGATGAAGACTTGAGATTGGCCGTCAGAGACAACGTCGCTATGCTGACTCAGGTGTCCAAAGAGAGAATTGGACATGAAATGATACGAACCCTAGACTCGCCTAATTCCTCCACTGCCTTGTCCATGATGAATGAGGATGGGGTGATTGACGAAATTCTACCTGGGCTCTCTGCCAGAACTAATCTAGTGATGTGTGCCGATTCTGTAGTCAACTTGGCATTATTGTGCAGCGATGATGGGCGCAGTGGTGCTGAATTGACTGATCTGCTGAGGAGTTGTCTCAAGATGTCGACGGATGATTTACGTGAGATTTCATTCCTGCACGAATCACGAATGATGGCAATTCCTTCTGAAATCTCAGAAATGAGGGTGTTCAGATCTGCTCTGCCAGAGATTCGGCAAGCCCGGCTTATTGGTTACTTTGAGGGATTNGGTCACGATATGCGCGAATTTGAGACTTCTTTGTCTGAACTTGCACCTCTTCGGGCTGGCAATTCCCCAATTGTAGATGGAAATGTCCTTTCAGAGGCTACTGGATTGGAACCCGGTCCAAGAATGGGTAGACTCAAGGGTTTTCTCCACAGAATCCAAGTGGAGAGAGATCTCAATGACAAAAACGACGTTTTAGCAC
This sequence comes from Methanobacteriota archaeon, assembly GCA_002727275.1. Taxonomy (GTDB): domain Archaea; phylum Thermoplasmatota; class Poseidoniia; order Poseidoniales; family Thalassarchaeaceae; genus Thalassarchaeum. Next base: position 55,585 of record PBWO01000016.1, on the reverse strand, counting down.
TGCTTGAGGAAATAGATTGGCGAGATTCCGAGCACGAGAATTGGCCTGCTCTAGGGTGGCCCTAGGGTAACTCATTGAGCATCTCAATGTATTCTTGCATATCGAGAAACTGGTCCTCGTCGAAGTCGGTTAGAGGTTGAACTATCATACACCAACCATCTGCGTAGGCATCTTCATTGATTAAATCCGGATTATCCTCAACTTCGCCGTTGAGTTCAAGAATTTTGCACGGGAATGGGGCATTGATTAGCAGTGTCTCGATTTCTCCATCGAAACTGGTAGTCAGAGTCATCATCAATTCTTCCGTTCCGACCTCGTCTCCACTTCCCAACATGGTTGGTGCGTCATCATCATCTGATTCAGCCTCAGCCTCTTTGTCCGAATCAAACTCGCTATCATCCTCTGGCCTAGTTAGAACTACTTTGACAATATCTCCATACTCGGCGGGTACAAACTCACTAATTCCGATCTTCACAGATTCAGCCTTATCATNCAACGCTTGGACCCAAAGATGGTCCAAAGTGTACTTGCGATCATGGGCTATGCTGTACTCGATGTAGTCCCCGTTTGACATTGATACCGAACCGCGCGCTTACAAGTCCAATTTGAACTATTCGATGCGAGATGGTCTTACTTGCTGCCACGAGGGATTAACTACGAAGTCCTACTCTCAATTGCCGAGGGGAGAGACTTGGACTTCACAGAGACCGAAGAACAGGCGATGATTCGCGATATGGTTCGNGATTTTGCCGAGAGTGTGCTGGCTCCAACTTGCCTTGACAGAGACCGTGACCAGAAGGCTCCACTCAAAGAGTGGGAAATTTTCTGCGAGCAGACCGGCTTACAGGGAATTACCATCTCCGAAGAGTATGGAGGAAGTCCTGTAGACGACATTTCTGAGGCGATAATTGTTGAGGAGTTGGCCCGTGTAGATCCTTCCTTCTCAGTTATGTTCTGCGTACATGTGGGCCTGTGCTCTAAGACCATTGCACTACACGGGAACGAAGAACAGAAGGATAAGTATCTGTCTAGGCTCGCGGGCAAAGAGATCGGAGCATATTCGCTTTCCGAGGCTGGCGCAGGTACTGACGCTGCAGCCTTGAGCTGCAAAGCGAAACTGAGCGATGATGGATCTTACTATGTCCTGAATGGAGAAAAGATGTGGGTCACCAATGGAGAAAGTGCCGACATCTACGTCCTGTTTGCAAAGGATGTCGATCATCCCGAGTTCGGTGTGAAGAAACATGGTGGCACTACTGCATTCATCGTAGAGAAGGAGTTTGACGGTTTCTCCGTAGGGAAGAAAGAAGACAAGCTCGGAATCCGTTCCAGTGATACTTGTTCTCTATTACTTGACGACTGTAAAGTGCCCGTGGAAAATGTCCTGAGGGTGTCCGGAGAGGGTTTTCCGATAGCGATGAATGCTTTGGACAATTCCCGAATCGGCATTGCTGCTCAGGCNCTTGGAATCGCTCAGGGCGCTTACGAATCCGCACTAGTTTATTCACATGAGAGGGAGGCTTTCGGCAAACCGATAGCATACCACCAGAGCGTTGGCAACTACCTCGCCGACATGGCCACAAGGACTGAGGCGGCTAGACTGATGGTGTACAAGGCGGCATGGGCCAAGCAGAGACACTACGAGAGTGATGCTCCTCGCCACACCATGGAGGCCAGTATGGCAAAACTGTTTGCAGGTGACACCGCTATGTGGGTGGCTGAGAGGGCTGTGCAAGTCTTGGGAGGATACGGATATACCACAGACTTCCCGGTCGAGCGCTTCTTCAGAGACGCCAAGATTACTCAAATCTACGAAGGTACACAAGAAGTACAACGAATTGTAATCAATCGTTCCATCGCCCCGGAGTGATGGAATGGCAAGATACCCAATAGCCGAGATACGTTCTCGTTTCCCTGGGCTTCAGCGTGAGGTGAATGGAAACCAAGCCATATTCTTCGATGGTCCCGGGGGAAGCCAGTCTCCCGAATCAGTCGGTGATGCGGTCAAGAATTACCTATTACATCAAAATGCCAATGTCGGCATGTCTTTCGCCACCTCGAAGGAAACTGATGATCTAATCGAGGAGACTATGCGAGCGTGTGCCGATCTNGTCGGTTGCAAGGACTATCGGGAGATTGTTTTTGGACAGAACATGACTAGNCTAACAATACAACTCGCTAGTGCTTTGAGTAGGACTTGGGGGGCGGGCGATGAAGTTGTGGTTACACGCTCAGACCACGATGCAAATGTCAGGCCTTGGGTGCTTGCAGCACAATGGTCTGGCGCGACTGTAAGATGGATAGACATCGACCCTAATGACTGCACCCATAGGGGTGAGACAATTGACTCTAGTATCAATGAAAACACAGTATTAGTTGCAATAGGTGCGGCATCAAACTTCTCGGGGACAATCAACGATGTCAAAGGAATCTGCGACAAGGCGCACTCGGTCGGAGCAGAGGTGTTCGTAGATGCCGTGCATTATGCTCCACATGGTCTGATTGATGTGGCCGAGATGGGGTGTGACTATCTCGCTTGTTCGTCATACAAGTTCTTCGGCACGCACCAAGGTATCCTTTGGGGTAGATTCGACAGGTTGGCCGAGCTTCCCGTGGCTAAACTGAGAGTTTCCACTGAAGAGGTTCCATTCAGATGGATGACTGGGACGCAGGGGCATGAATCTATGGCTGGCACTTTGGCTGCTATAGGGCATCTTGAATGGCTTGGCGTGACTCTTGCGGGAAAGCATATCCCTCGCAGAGAGGCTCTGAGAGAGGCATTCTATGCAATAGAAGAGTACGAAAGAGACCTTTGTTGGAAAATGATTGAAGGTCTCGATGAGATAGGGGTAAAAATTTGGGGAGTTACTGACTCATCGATGAAGGAGCATAGAGCTCCAACTGTCTCATTCACTCACCACTCGATGACTGCAGAGGAAATTGGAGCGGCTCTTGCTGAGCACGGCATATTCGCATGGGCCGGGAACTTTTACGCGCTGGAGCTATCTGAGTCCCTAGGATTAGAGCCTGAAGGCGCGCTTAGAGTTGGACTGTTGCACTACAACACCGAGGATGAAGTGGACAGGTTCCTCAAGGTGCTGGCAGAAATCGTAGAATAGTCACTCGACCCAACGATATTCTCTCTGCCCCTCTAGGTTGCCTTCGCCACCGATTCCGACCAACGCAAACTCGCCATCTGGGTTGACCACGGATCTTTTCCTCGATCCTCTGTGCAGTGCCTCATAGACTGTCTTGTTGATTGGGTGCCGGTCCGACAATCTCTCGAACAAGTGGAACCGAGATGTGATCTCGCGCCAATCTTCTTGCACTATGCCCTCAAAGACCTTGGCCTTAGCGCCAGATCCATAACCACATAATCCAACTCTCTCGCCGGTCATGTCGATGTTGTCAATATAGTCCGATTCCATGGCGGACATCAATGCCAGAAATATGGACCCAGTGTACTGATTTCCAATTAAACTGGACGCTCTAGTAGTCTTCTCGATTCTCTGGTCTACGAAGGTCTTGAACTCCTCGGTCTTTGAAATGAGTCTGCGGTAACTATCATTCGACTTCTCAAACTCCTCAATTCCATCAGGGGTGTCGGGGAAATCTTCGGGTAGAGGTTCGGTTCCAATCTCCTTAACGATGTCATTCCACATTGGCAGGTGCCTTCTATCGTGTCTGAAAACATCGGGGAACATCCTCTTACCCTGGAAAGCATAGGGTAGGTGCACAATGATTCTACTCCACTGATTGGTCAGGATTTCGTCATCTTCGGGGTCGTACCGNCCCTCCCTAATGGCCTTCTCTCGGAAGTTGATGAATGCCTGCTTGACAGATTCTGAGTAGCATCTATTCGAGAACTGGCCATCAAAGACTGGCGTGTCCTTGTGAATCTTGAGCTTTGGACTCTCGAACATAACATCGTCCTTCTTTGAAGAACTTGGTAGATGCTTGAGAATTTTTTCGGCCAGCCCTTCCTTGACCTTCTCACCGCTTTCTCTGGCTAGATCGAGGACGTTTTCAACAATTGTCCTGGTGTCAACTTCTCTCCTTGGCTTGAAGAAATCATGAACTGGCATGGTTGAGACTCCCCAGATGTCTGGAATTGCNAGAAGTCTTGGGTTGTGACGAATCAAAATAGCTCCGCCGCCAGCTCCCTGAGTATATTCCCCAGTAGAGCCGATGTCGTACTTGGCATTGTCAGCGAACACAACTATCCCTATCCTGCCCTTATCTTCGCCTCCACGGGCAACCCAATCCAATGTGTTGTGCATCGCATCTACTGCACCAATACACGCGAATGTCAGGTCGACAACGTCGCAGTTTCGGAAGCAGTCCTTGCCGTGAATCGGAGCGTATCTCTGCTCAAGCATGTCGATGATGTAAGTAGCAGTAGGTTTGGAGCCGTCTAATGCAGATTCTGTTCCCAGATAAATTCTGCCAATTGTAGCGGGGTCGATACCGTTTCTGTCGATTAGTCTGCGTACTGCATTTGCACCCATTGTAGCAGTATCCTCGTGAACATCCGGGATAGCCATAGCCGCGAGTCCGAGACCTCGATTCAGTTTTCCGAAGTCGGCTCCTCGCAACTTAGCGAAGTCCTCCATATCGAAGTACAGTCTCGGGAAATGAATGGCGATGTCATCTATGCCTACGTTGGGCATGGTAAAACCTCGTGCCTCGCCGGTAGGGAGCGGGTTATGAGTCCTCTCCNTGCGAGATAATGGCAGAAATAGAGTAGTAAGCGCATCACTGCGAGCCGGTTAGTTCTTCCATGGCCAATATCAAGTCTGCTTTTGAGGCAAAATGCTGTGCTAGCGGCTCCATGACAACAGCTAGTGCATCAGCAACCGCAATTTTCGCATCGAGTGGGTGAATTGAGCCATCCGATACTGCCGAGATGAATGAGTCGGTATCTTCCCATTTGGAAGGTTTGCCATATTTCGGATCTGGAGTCACAGTAATCGAGCCATGGCGAGGCATTATGATGAAACGAACAATTTCAAACACAGGTGACTCAATATTGCCAACTTCAAGGAAGGCCCCTTGCATCTTCTTCCTCAACGAGTCTCTGTCGTCATCGAGAAGAATTGCATTGCCTGGGTCAGACTTTGACATCTTGTGGTCAAAAGAATCCATCCTACCTCCCGGACCTTTGAGACCTGACATCATTGGAGTGTGGATGCAGGTGGCCTTGGGCCAATCATACTTGTCAGCAACCTCTCTCATGTACATGTGAGCCTTGCGCTGATCCATTCCTCCGAATGCAATGTCAACTTCCAACTCAAAGATGTCTGCAGCTTGCAGGGCCGGATAGTAAAATGCTGCAAGATCGTGATCGGAGGAGTCTTCATCACGCCCCATGATGCTGAATGTCCTTCTGACCCTAGACAGACTCATGTTCTTTGANCACCTCAGAACTCTCTCCCAATACTTTCCTGAGTCCATTAATTCTGATGCACTGAGGAATCTCAACTCTCCAGGGCCATCACCCTCCGGAGGATTGCCTAGGAGTCCTCTGAATGTCTCCGCTAGGTATTCGCCTGCAATCTTGATTTTTCCCATATCGCGATTGAATTTGTCGTTAACCCAAGCGTGCCAGTCAGCTAAGAGGATAATCACATTCACACCCTCATCTAACATGTCACTGATTGTGTCGGCTAGCAGGACATAGGCTAGATGCGCCTTACCGCTAGGCTCGAGTCCGATATATGCGACTAACTGGTCGTCCCCTGAGTGTGTAGTGCCTTCAGCGATAGCGGCGGCTACATGATTGATTCCAACCACCTCAACACAGCTAGCGAACATTCTGTCGAGTCGTTCCCGGTCATCGTCACTCAGTGACGTAATCGGGTTTTCCTGTTCCATACTAACCTCAATCGAGTAGTTTCGTCAACTTCTCGGCCCTGCCAGCAGCCTTGGTGTTGTCTCCCTGCTCAAGGGCTTCCTCTATCTCAGCAATCATAGATTCTGCNTTTGAAACGAGGTCTTCTGACGTATTTTCGGACATCGACATGAAGTGGCGTGCACCCGAGATTGCTGATTTGGCCTTGGTTGCCTTCTTGGCCCATTCCTTCGCCTTGTCTCCTCTCTGCTTNGAGTTGTAGCCCGTGGCTGCATCGAGAAATGTTGTCCACCTCTTCCTGTCGTCCATTGCGGCCTTTACTGCGTCAGGATCCTCAAAGTTAGGCGGCACATTGGTGACATCTACAATTAGTGCTCCCTTCTCATTGTAATTGGCCTCAATAGAGGTCATCACCCCATGAGAGCCGCTGAATGAGCTGTCTCCTGAGCCCTTAACATCGTCGAAGAACTCGCTGGCTAACGCCGCTAGACCTCCATTCTCCGAAACCTGCTTCACTAGTCCTCTCTTGACGTCGAATCTCTCCATGCAGCGGCGCTGGCTNGTGACTTCTTGAATGCTGTTGCCATTCATGGCTCTGGGCTCGTCGAACGGGCTAAACAGAAGTCGCCCGTCCGCTATGCATGAACTCCTCTACGCCGAGGGTGCTTTGTGTTCTTCTCGTATCACTTATGCTGGCACCTAATGTGCAAGCAGATTCGGCAGTAGTATTGGACAAAGTTGTCATCCTGGCCGAAAAGGATCTTGGTATCGAAGGCGCCGCAATAGATCCTGCAGGTGAGAAGGTAATTGTCTACGGGGCCGAGTCTTATCTCGAATTGCTGGACGCATCGGATCCCACGACAAGAGTCGAATTGGTCTGGAATGATGAAGTAGAATTGCATGCAGGAGATTTTCATCCCGGAGGTCAGACTGCTCTGATTGTTGGAGACTCAGGTGAGGTGCTGAGATATGCTAGTAGTGATCATTCAGTTACCGGTGCCGGAGGGGATCTCGAATTCGGCAACGTAGACTTACTCTCAGTTGCTTGGAATCCGGGTGGTTCTTGGGCTTATGTAGGCGGTTCGGAGGGCTGGCTTTGGAGAATGAGGGCTACAGCTGACGGTGGTGCTGAAGTGCACTTGATTGAGGGAAGAGGGAGTAGTGATGTTACGGCTATCGACTGTAATACGGATCAGGCGCTTTGTGTAGTTACCAGCCTAGTAGACGGAATTGGTGTGATTGACAGAAATCATGNCTTGTACTGGATAGGAGGGACAGGNTATCCATGGCAGGATGTCTNTTGCCCTCCTGTAGAAACTGGGCAATGTGTTGCCATCTCAGACGACCGAAACATCGGGTTGATTTCACTTAATTCAGTAATTCCTTGGTGGTCCGACCTGAGCATTAGCCAGATCACCGGAATTGAGGGAACGTTTACGGGAATCTCGCCACAACATGGAGATAGGTCGATAGTGTCTGCAACTCCATTCTCCCTGTTTGAGCACGATCTAAGCCAGAATGGGACCTTTCCTTGGCTCGAAAATTCAGATGTGGAGGAATTCAACGTCAGTATTGCAGGCCATAGAGTAGTATCGTCTTGGGCAACAGATAGAGACAGTGGATGGATTTTGACTGACCGAGGAACGCTGATTCAGTATCATCCTCATTCTGAGGCTATTCCCGGAGGAGTTCTTGGGGCTTGGGTTCTAATTGCCATCCCTGCGGCGACCGCCTTGGTGATTCTTAGCGTAGGATTGAGTTTCTCCCCAAGGCTTCAGAATTGGTTCACTCAGAGATTTGGCACGGCTGATGAGAAGCGTATGGCTAGACACGAGGGGCGCAGAAAGAGGAGGCGCTAGTTGGCAACGTTCATTTGGGCCACGCGGTCGCGATAGGTGAGAGACATGGCGTACGAGGCATTGGACTTCTACGATATCGATGCCCTCCTCACCGAGGAGGAGAGAATGGTCCGCGACATGGTTAGAGATTGGGTAGACAAGGAAGTCATACCCAATATAGAGGAGGCTTGTCGCGACGGAGTGTTTCCCGATAAGTGGAGAGTTGATCTTGGAGAAATGGGAGTGCTGGGTGCTCCTCTGAAGGGATACGGATGCCCAGGCCTGTCATACATCNCATACGGACTCATCTGCCAAGAGTTGGAGCGTGGAGACAGTGGTGTNAGATCATTTGCCAGTGTACAAGGATCGCTGGCGATGTATCCGATCTGGGACTTCGGCAGTGAGGAGCAGAAGAATCACTACCTGCCTGGAATGGCAACGGGCGAGTTAATCGGTTGTTTTGGCCTGACTGAGCCNGATTATGGTTCAAACCCGGGAGATATGATTACCCGAGCCGAGGACAAAGGAGATTACTATCTCCTGAATGGTGCCAAGATGTGGATTACCAACGGTACAATCGCCGACTTAGCCGTAGTTTGGGCCAAACTTGACGGAGTGATTCGAGGATTCATTGTAGAGAAGGATGATCCGGGGTTCTCCGCTCCAGAGATGACTGGTAAGCACTCTCTGAAGGCTAGTGTCACCAGTGAGTTGGTGTTCCAAGACTGTAGGATTCCCAAGGACAGAATTCTACCTGGAGTAAAGGGTCTAAAGGGNCCTTTCAGTTGCCTAAATAACGCTCGCTACGGAATATCTTGGGGCGCTGTGGGAGCAGCACAATCTTGCTTCGATTCGTCAAAGGAGTATGCACTTAGTCGAATTCAGTTCGGCCATCCGATAGCCTCTTTCCAATTGGTGCAAAATAAATTGTCTTGGATGCTTAGAGAGATTACCAAGGCTCAGCTCCTAGCGTATCACTTGGGCAAGAAAAAGGATGATGGGACTTGGATTCCAGAGCATATATCTCTCGCCAAGATGAACAATGTCGATATCGCATTAGAGATTGCTAGAATGTCCAGAGATATCCATGGAGCCAATGGGATTCTAGATGAATATCCGATTATGAGGCACATGGCAAATCTGGAGTCGGTGAAGACTTACGAAGGCACCCATGATATTCACAATCTTATCCTAGGGCGCCACATTACAGGCATTCAGTCATTTACCAGAGAATCCTAGACAGTAGTCAAACTGGTATTTCCGAAAATTGATAGCGGGACTGATGTTCGGAGAACTGTTTCCCATGCCCATAGGTGTTCTGCTCAAGCAAGTTCCCGACACTACCGCAAAGATTGGAGTCTCTGGAGGAAGGGTCGATGAGTCTGCAGTCAGTAAGTGGTCAATGAGCCCATATGACGAGTACGCCCTAGAGAGTGCTCTGAGAGTTAAGGAATCCAGTGGAGGGGATGTAGTTGCCATCACATGTGGTCCCGCGCGAGCTGCCAAGATGCTGACCGATGCCGCTGCGGTTGGTGCAGATTCTCTAATGCATGTGCAAATTGACAATCAGGATTCGCTTGACAGTACCCAGATTCAATCAATTCTNGCAGCAGCTTTGGAGCGAGTGGGTTGTGATGTAGTATTCTGTGGCAAGCAGGCAGCTGACACAAACGGAGGTTCTACTGGGCCCGGGGTTGCCATGTTGATGGGTGCCAGTTGCGTTTCTCATGTCTCCGAGGTATCTGCCGAGGGAGGAGGCTATCTGGCACTTCGAGCCAGTCCAAGTGGAGATGAGCGAGTTCATGTTTCTGCTCCTTGTGTGTTTGCTTTCGATAAGGGATCAGAGGAGCTTAGAAGGCCCAATGTTAGAGGAATCATGATGGCAAAAAAGAAGGTCATTGAGACTATTTCCCCGGGAGATCTTGGTGTTTCGATGAACGATTCGCGAGTAACGCTAGTTAGTCATTCTCCACCTCCTGAAAAGCCACCAGGACAGAAATTTGAGGGGGCCGATTCGGTAGCCACGGTGGTCGGAAAACTCAGAGATGAGGCCAACGTAATTTAGGTGATTATAATGGATGTAACGGTAATCGCTGATTCTACTGCTGATGGACTAACGCCAGTAACCGCCCAATTAGTCGGAGCCGCCGCTTCAATCGGAGGTACCTCAATTGTGCTCTGCCCCGGTGGAGTCGGTGCATCAGAAGCTGCTTCTATTTCTGGGGTATCCAAGGTCATATCAGTCGAAGGTGACTGTTTTNGAACCTACGAGGGCGGAGCATGGGCTACCGCCCTAAACTCGCAAGCTTCTGGAGATTTGATCTTAGCAGCAGCCTCTCCTAGAGGCAGGGACATTGCTGCATCTCTGGCCGCACTAAGGGANATNCCTGTTATCCAGGACGCCACTGGATTAGAGGCTGGCATGGTTGTCACTAGGCCTATCTACTCTGGCAAGGCAATGGAGACATCGAATGTCTCAGGACCATGTGTGATTACTCTTCGANCTAATGCATTCGATTCTGCCCCCGAGGGAGGTAATGCTGATGTCAACACTGTCAATCAGACAGCGGATGTCGGTTTGGCAGTGAAGGAGGCCATTGCCAAGGCCAGCGAGAGGTTGGACGTTACTGAGGCCGACATCATCATCTCTGGAGGCAGGGGGATGGGAGAACCATCCAACTTCTCCCACCTGAACGAGGTAGCAGATATGATTGGGGCCGCAGTTGGTGCCAGCAGGGCTGCTGTTGATACTTGGGATGANATTCCTCACAGTATGCAGGTAGGACAGACTGGAAAGACAGTTACTCCGAGTCTTTACATCGCAGTTGGAATCAGTGGAGCGATTCAGCATCTTGCTGGTATGAAGACCAGTAAGTACATCGTTGCAATCAATAAGGACCCTGATGCCCCTATCTTTGGAGTTGCGGACTACGGAATTGTCGCTACTTGGGAAGATGCACTTCCTGCACTCAAGTCAGAGTTGGCAAAACTGTAGTTCACTTCACGTGAACGGTTATTGACGACTTGGTCGCTGAGCCCTTGTCATCCGTGACCGTCAGATAGAACAAATGTACGCCTTTAGCGAGTTTGACTCTGATTCTGTCACTATGACCTATCACTCTTTGTCGCTCGTCCTCCCAAGCCCATGATTCTATGTCGCCATCCGGATCGTACGAACGACTGCCGTCGAGCATGACTTCGGCCTTACTCTCATCATCGGCTTCAACAGTAATGTCTCCTCCCGCATCGGCTACGGGAGGGAGGTTAATGGCACGCGCAGAGGCGGACAATTCCTCCAAAATATCAGGCTCTAATTCTGCTTCTTGAGATTCTATCTTGTTATCTTCATTGAGGTCTTGGAGAATCTGGTCGGATTCCGGATTGGCCTCGGGTCTAGACTCGGCAATGGCCTCTTCTTCAGGCGAAAGGGCTCCGGAGAACTCCTCATTCTCGCCCTTGNAATNATTCGAAATGTGTCCTTCCGTTGCGGGCGTATCAGGGTCAACAATTACTATTGGTGCAGGGGTGCTGCCTGACTTTCTATCATCGCCTATCAAAGCCACTCTCTCCCCTAGAGGCAAAATGCATTCTACTATCCCGGGGTGCTCGAACTGCCAGATTACAGAGCCGTCATTGGAGACTCTAAATACATCAAACCAAGAGGCGATCAACATATCTTCTCCCCAGCTTGAAATGTACGAAATTTGGTATTCTAATTGAGTTATGATATCGGACTCATTGCTGCCTATCTTCATCATCAAGAGAGTGCCATCGAAGCATCCTGCAACTACTCCGTCGCCTGTAGGCAGCAGGTAAGTTACCCTGGAGAAGACTTCGGTCGATTTCAGCAGACCTCTCTCAGGATGCCAGCATTCGATCCTGTTCTCTGGGCGGTCATCTACTACTACTCCCAATGAATTTCTAGCAACCATTAGGACGTCGTCACTGCGAAACGTCATGCAAGATACAGCCTCAATATCGTCGGCAGCTGCGGGGGACTCATGCAAAATCTCTAGTGAGAGATTCAGAATAAGTACGCTACCGTCATCCAAAGCAACTGCGCAGACTCGGTCTGTAGATTCGATTATAGAAACCGGAGATTTACACTTGATTGATGCCAACAGAATTCCTTGCGAAGAAATCAGAAGAAGTCTGTCAGATGAGTCGGCCACAAGAATTCCATCGGGATGAGGACATATCTTCTCACATCCGGATTCAATGTCGTATTCCCAAAGTTGCTCGCCACTAAAGGCCCTGACTCCTCCAGTGCTGGTTGCGGCAACTATGTTGCCGTCTGAATTAGCCAGCCCGATTATCCTCTCATCTAGTTCGACTTTATCGGCTATAACTCCATCAGAGCCATAGATATGCAGCGAGCCGGAGTTGAATCCTACAGCGAAGTTACCTTCNTCTAATTCACAGCAGTGCCTTGCGACCTCGGTTAGAGATGTCGATGTTAGCGCAGGAATCGTGGCTNTCACGGTTCGTGATTGACCAATGTGACTTCATTCTGCCGTGTTCACGACTCTATCAGGTCTTGGCCGCATCATTGCGCGAACTCTCCAATCTGGAGAGATACTCTTCGGTGATTCCACCGGTCACATACACTCCGTCGAAGCAAGAGCAGTCNAAATTGGCCGGTTTGTCCTTACCTTCTCCAAGGCATGCTTCGACTAGATCTCCCAGTTCTTGATAAATCAACCAATCAGCACCTATATTCTCAGCAATTTCCTTGATACTGCGGTCGTGGGCAACATATTCTGCACGAGCGGGCATATCGATGCCGTATACATTTGGATGAATAATTGGGGGAGCGGATGAAGCGAAGAAGACCTGTTTTGCTCCGGCTTCCTTGGCCATATCGATGATTCTACGCGAAGTGTTTCCTCGCACTATGCTATCGTCAACTATCATCACAGTCTTGCCTGCGAACTCCCAGTCGATAGTGTTGAGTTTCTTCTTCACTGAATCTTTCCTCATCGACTGGCCCGGCATGATGAATGTCCTGCCGATGTAGCGATTCTTCACAAAGCCCTCGCGGTAATCCACTCCGAGAGATCTGGCCATCTCCATTGCAGCTATTCTGCCACTGTCGGGTACGGGAATAACAGCATCAATTCCATGGTCAGGGCGCTCCTTGATGACCCTCTTGGCCAGTGCTGCCCCCATCCTTAGACGAGCTCCGTGGACCGATATTCCGTCTATAGTAGAGTCGGGGCGGGCGAAGTAGACATGTTCNAAGATGCATGGCGTGTGACTCGGTTCGGAATGGCACTGCTTGGCTGAAAAGGAGCCGTCTACCTTCGCAATTACAGCCTCACCTGGTGCGATATCTCGCTCAGGAGTGAAACCTAAAGCAGAACATGTGACGCTCTCGGAAGCAAAAATTCTCTCTGTGAAACCATCANTCTCACACACTCCCATGAATAGTGGCCTGATTCCATGAGGGTCTCTGAATGCGATCAGTCCCCACCCTGTGATCATTGCAATCACGCTGTAACTTCCCTCTACTCTCAGATGAGTTCTCTCAACTGCTCGGAAGATGTCGTCTTCGGAAAGTGCCTCAAGTCCTCCTGGTCTGCCATTAACTGATCTTTGGATTTCGGCGGCGAACAGATTCAACAGGGCCTCTGAGTCTGAACTGGTGTTGATTCTTCTGTGNTCGTACTCCAGTAGTCCATTGATGATGTCATTGGTGTTGTTCAGATTCCCATTATGNGCAAGGCTGACTCCGAAGGGAGTATTGGTGTAGAACGGCTGGGCCTCGGCTACTGAACTAGAACCTGCGGTTGGATAGCGAACGTGTCCCATACCCATGTGCCCAAGAAGATTTGACATGTGCTTGGCCCTAAATACGTCCCTGACAAGACCGTTTGCTCGCCTGTGGTAAATGTTGTCCGAATCACTAGTGACTATTCCAGCAGCGTCTTGTCCGCGATGCTGTAGGACGAGCATTCCATCGTAGATGCTGCTCGCTACCTGTGCGTGTGGATGTCCCAAGATACCGATGATACCGCACATCGGATAACACTCCGCGGTGGCGGTGAAGGACTTAGCACTTTCCGGGTCACTTGGAGCCCATAGAACGCGAACGCTTGTTCCACTTGTACTTTCGAATCCTAGCTGTAGCGCCATAGCCACAGTGTGCACACACACTCTTGGTCTTGTGATACGAGTGTCTACCGCAGCGCCTACACCTGATATGTGTTGACTTCTGCCTCTTCCCCATACTGGGCGTTCCCTTTGACATCACTACCACCTAGGACAGCGCGGCGACCGAAGGGGGTGTTATGAGAGTTGCCCAATAAAGACGCATCACTCGGAGCCGGATTCAACTTCTGAAAGCGCTATCAGAGGGTCATCAGGGCGCCTTCTGAGAGAGGCTTGCATAATGAGGACAGTCAACACTAGGAATCCGGGGAAGATTAAGTCGAATATCGAAAGTGCTCCNTTCACTAGATTGGTTCTGAGGGCCATCAAATCCAATGGACCCCCAGAGGAAATGGATGCGAGATAGGTCGAAACAAAAATCACAATGGCAACGGTGGCNAGCGGAATCGCAGGACGGTGNTAGGGATTTAGAGTACCCATGATGGCGAGGATAATCANAAGTGATGTTAAGGCCGCAGACCCCAAGAAAGCGCTCACGATCATATCAACCTCAGGNCTCATCTGATACCTCCAAATGGCTCCTCAGAACGCTCTGAACATATTTCCTCTCCTTCTCAGTCAGAGGTGTGGTCTCGGGNTCAACGGGNGTTTTGCTCTCAGTGAACCTTACTGACAGAGCGAAAATGGCTATTGCCGAGGACACCCCCAGAATTGAGCTCAGCCAAGATAGGAACTCTGGAAGCGACAAATCGGGAAGAATTGCAAGCATGAAGTGCCATGCAGCCAGAATTGATGCCCAACCCGCTAGTAGCGGCAGGGGTTTTTGTTCCGAATAAGTCGGCGCTCCAGAGAGTACCAAGAACGTCCCAATTACTGCGGCGATAAACCAGGGGCCTGCATCAATTACTGCCTCCATCAACAGTGACTCTGGCTCAGGTGGTTTTTCCGAGTGGAGCAGGATGAGNGTCAGGCCGAGTAGAGCTACAGGACTTCCAGCAGGATGTCTCCTGAATGCGGGCCCAGCCCTATGCATAGCAAATCCGATAGCGGCGAGGCAAAACCCCACCCAGACCTGAGCAGCGGCTATTGACATGAGTGTTGGCGGTGTATGGTATTACATCGTATTTGTGACTCCTGATTGGATAAATTCGCGCCGCAGTACGCTAGATAGAGTCATAAATGGGTCATCGGTGGCCGCGATGTCGNAAGACGCGAGGTGAGCCAGTGGTCAAGATGCCTAGGACAGTAAAGCGCTACAGTCCGGCGGCTGGCAAGCATACNGAGCACACCGTCGAGAGAGTCAAGAAGCGCCGTGCCAGTGAGCTGAAGTGGGGTCAGCGAAGATTCCGTAAGGTCACATCCGGTTACCGCGGTTTCCCAAGGCCCAAGCCATCAGGCGAGAAGCCGACCAAGAGGGTAAACCTGATCTACCGATGTACAGAGACTGGTAAGGCACATTCCCCTGCGGGAAAGAGGGCTAGGAAGTTCGAGTTAGTAGACAAGTGAGAGGTGAGGTGATGAGTGGTAGATTTCTACGTGTCAACTGTCGTGACTGCGGTCACGAAGCCATCGTCTTCGACAGGGCGTCAACCTCGATCTCCTGCGCCATCTGCGGCGCCACTTTGGCGAAGCCGGCTGGAGGCAGGGCGGACTTATCCGGAAGCACAATCATTGACGTCCTCGAGTGAGAGGGGTGTCATATGACGGATTCCGACCTTTGGCCAGAAGAAGGCGAACTTCTGATTTGTGTTGTCAGTAGTGTCAAGGAAAACGGCGCGTACCTAAACCTTGAGGGATACGAAGGTAAGACTGGTTTCGTATTCATTGGAGAGGTAGCATCGGGCTGGGTCAAGAATATCAGTGCTCATCTTAGAGAGGGCCAACGAGTGGTGGCTAAGGCAATACAAGTTAGGAAAGACAAGCAGAGAATTGAATTGTCAATCAAGTCTGTTTCTGAGGAACGTAGGAGAGACACTCTACAGGCCTGGAAGAACCGTCAGAGAGCGAGTCAGATGATGCGTGTCGCAGCCGAGAGGATTGGCTGGGATGAAGCGAAGACGGGGGCCGTCTGCGATGAAATGAGAGAGATTTTCGGAACTCTGTACGGGGNCCTTGAAGAGTGCGCTATGAGTGAAACTGCATTGAGTGACGCTGGGTTCACAGGGGATTGGATTTCAATCGTTACTGAGTTGGCCATAGAGAACATCGTTCCCCCATTCGTCGAGATTAGAGGGGAGTTTGACATCCAAGTCTGGGGTCCCGAGGGAGTCAATGCAATTCGCAATGCTCTGTCGGCCGCGGAGTCCTGTGGTGAAAATTTGGAGGAGGTCACAATCACATGTCATTATGATGGAGCGCCTCATTACAGGGTCGACATCAGAGCCCCTGACTATCAAGCTGCTGAGTCTGTCTGGGAAGCAGCGCAGAAGGCAGCCTCGGACATTATGGCTTCGGTAGAGGGTGCGATAGTGGCCGAACGTCTCTGAGTCGTCTTCAGCAAGCATAGACTTCATTGACCCTTCCGAGTGCAAGCAGTTCGATAAGATGGTCAGGACTAGGTTGCAAAGGTGTACTTCGTGCGACGAATATGGCCTCGGGACTAGGTGTCCGAAATGTGGGGCTGCGATGGTTGCAGTGTCTCCGATGAAATACTCGCCGGAAGATCCGCAAGGAGCTAGGCGGCGAAAGCGCATGAATGTCGGAAGTGATGAGTGGCTGGAGTCTCTTCCNACGACCAGAAAGGTGGAGAGTGAGGAAGAATGAACCGGACCAAGATCCATTGGATTGTAGGAGATAGTCTGCCCAAGCACGCTGCCATGTTGGAGGCAGTTCCCGGGGTAGGGAATGTTGGCAAGCTGGTCGTCGACTCGTTGGTCGAGAAGCATCCATCTCGAACTCTTGCATGGATTCTGCACCCAGACTTCCCNCCGCATTCAACATTGGATGGAGATTCACTATTGGCTCCACCCAGAATCTGTATCGACTCTGTTTTACTGCCCGATGGTAGGACAATTATTGCAGTCGGCGGNAATCTGCAACCAATGACTGCAGCAGGTCAACATGAGGTTTCTGAAGCGATTCTCAAGCTAGCCTGTGAGGCGGAGACTCCACAATTACTGGTACTTGCAGGGCTGGCAGCAGGCGCAGAAGACCGGCAAATACACGTCATCTGCGCGGACACGGATGTCAGGAAGAGGCTAGAAGCAGACGATATACCTGTAAGCCGAGAACATCCGGAGGCGGGGATGATAGGAATTGCAGGCCTCCTTATTTCACTCTCNCCTTTGCATTCAATCAGCACCGTCGGACTGGTCGCTGAGACAATGGGGGCAAGTGCGGATGTCGTGGCTGCTGACAGGTTGGCAGGCTGGATTGAAGCGGCGTTTGATTTGCCACTTGATTTGAGTTTAGATTCGACAGAGAAGACTGCAGCTAGGATTCTNGATGAAATGAATGCCGGAGGAGACTTAGAAGAGACTTTGGCAATGACTGAGGGAGAGACTGGTGACTTCTACGTCTAGTCTCCTATCCGCCCGAGGATACGATAATCAACTCGAGGTTGATGTCAGATTCGATAATTGAGGTGTGAGGAACTATCGTTTCCCCATGAACAGCCAGAACGGTCGAAGCCGGGATTGACATCCGATCTAGAATCTCGGAGATACTGATCGGAACATCGGATTCTAATGTCAACGAATCGCCATCATGTTCTACCTGTATTCTCACGGCCTTCACACATCGGGTCAGCCTTATGTTTGATTCGCAGGTGGCCGGAGCGCTGCCGAGATCGCATAGCCCGGTATTGCGGTGGATTCGAAATCCACTGTCCATTGGACGCGGGGGTTCAAATCCCTCTCTCGGCGCCACTAGAAACTCGGAACTTCTGTCGAATCACGAAGCACTACTAGACGTCCGCCAGGTCCGATTCTGACCTGTGGCTGTCCATTGAATTCTCCAATCTCGCCGTTGAGTATCGCTATCTCGTCACCCCTGTTTATTCCCGCAGCAGCGAGTGGGATGAACTGCCTGAATGCGACTACTCCTGCGGAGCCAGTTTGATCAATCAGAGTAACTGACCATCTGCTAACGCCTTCACCATCGGGGAAGGCGTTGATTGACCATACTCTCCCGACCGCATTTACCTTGGTCTCTATATCTACGATTGCTGCCTTTTCTGAATCGTTAGCAACGCTGACTGAAGAATTTTCATCTAGGTCCAGCACAACCTCTCCCTTCCACATCGAAGCCATAGCATTCTCGATTCTTACTCGGCTTCCATTTGTTATCGAGCGAGTCACATCTTTGGGCGCACCGTAGCGAGAAGGTTGAACCTTGGCTCGGTCATACCCTTCCTGCAGAGTAAATGTAAGTTCAACCGATCCATCCTCGGATAAGTTCGGACCGCGTAGACCTGAGACCTCGCCTACCACATTGACTCGCGTGACTATCTCACCCAGAGGGGTAATCGGCCAGCTATGTCCAAAACGATCTAATTTACGCTCCAGCGGTAGATCCAATTCATGGTCGCTACCCTCGCAAACTCCTCTTAAATCGCAGTGTGTGCAGCGGGCTCTAGGATCGGGGTCAATCGGTACTTCAGAGGGCACCCCTCCGTAATCGAAGTAGTGCAGAGGAGATGGTTCGGAGGGGCACTCGTCAATATCTGGATTTCTAGCGTGAATCTTCTGATATAATTCCGAGAGTTCTACTGAGAGTTTTTCCATCTCCCTCCCCGAGGGGCATTCGACTTCCTTGATTGTACCTGCTCCTAAGTACCAGATTTCTAGCGCTTCGACTTCCTGAACCCTATCATGAGTCTCCCACCAGAGC
Organism: Methanobacteriota archaeon; assembly: GCA_002727275.1. GTDB lineage: Archaea > Thermoplasmatota > Poseidoniia > Poseidoniales > Thalassarchaeaceae > Thalassarchaeum. Next base: position 36,955 of record PBWO01000016.1, on the reverse strand, counting down.
CAGCAGTAGAGGCGTAGTTGGTCGATATAGCCGGCTGAGCGGTCCCCTCTACCGATAGAAGCCTTGAGATCAATTATTCTGATTTGGCCAGTCCATTCATAGACCATGTCGTACTCACCTTGGAACCACTCATCCGGATGAGAGGTGGTCTGTTTCCACTGTCCCGCATCAGGGTCAACGAACCACGGCCTTGCCAACTCCCATGCCTCACTCCACAAAATGTCTCCAGACTTCTGTGCGGCAGGATGTGGTTGATTCCACTGGCGAGGAAAACCGTCGGGAGGAGGCCAGTGACCTCGCCCCTCTCCTGCTCTCCAAATCTCCAGTCCTGGGCCACCTCCTGCATTAAGGCAGGCCTCAACCTGATCGATGTGCATCCTCAGACCGACCCTGACCATCTCTCTGGCCTCATCTGAGTCGGCATCATCTACCGAGCCTTTTCTGTTAGGCAGGGACTCCCAGTCATCAACAGCCGCTTCCCAGCACCTGTCGAAATGTACCTCTGCACGTGCTTCAGCCCAACTGAGCAGTGAACTCCTATCTGTCGGCCATTGGTCTTGTGGTAACTCGATTGTAGCGGGACCTGGCCAAGCCAACTGATTGTCGTAGGCCGGTGAGCCATCGTCAAGTAATGGCGATTCCATCTCATCTTCAGCATTGGCATCAACAAGCACAGGAGAGTCACGAAGGACTCTGCAGATGCACTCCTCGACAGCATTACCACGGATTATCTGAGGAGGCAGGGGCGACTTCAGGCGCTCGATGTAGTTGTAGTACCACAGTCTGTTGCAGGAATTCCAAGTAATGACTTGTGATGCAGAGAGCCTACGGAAAGGATTGATTCCAACCGCTTCCGGATTGCCTTGTCTGACCGGCATGGAATGAAGTCCGAGTACAGGCCCTATGAACCCAACGAAGAATTCGCTATTCAATTGGTATCGTTCAGCCAGACCACGGTAACTTCCATCCTGTCGAAGGTAGGAGTTACTTCCACCATCGCTACGGGTGCATCTACCTCATCGGCTATCGATTCGGCAATTACTAGCGGTAGTTCGATTCGTCCCTCTTCGGAATCCCATAGCATAAATCTCTGTGGTAGGCCTGTGATTTCGGTAATTTCGTCTATCCATTCTGACTTATCCTCTGCAGAAGCATAGACTGCACCGAACATTAGCGTCGAGTCTTCAGTAAGAGTTTCATGAGGAGAAATAGTAGCTTCGCCTCTGCGCTCAAATCTTCTCCTCAACTGCCCTGCATCCTTGTACACTGCAGTGCAGAACTTTACGTGGAATCCATATGGCTCGCGGATTACTGAGTCAGTGGGGTCAGGTAGGCCATTGGCGGCATTGTTTACTCTATCCCTTAGCATCTGGGCTAACTGAGAAGATCCTTCTGCGCCAGCGGTAATCTCAGTTGACAAATTAAATCCCCTAAGCTCCATGTTGTCGTGGTTACCTACGGTAATCTCCAACTCATTCAGGTTGAGGAAGTTAATTCTGAACTCACGTAGATTCTCGAGCAGTTGCACCAACTCTGCCTCTTTATCTGGCTCGCAGGGTAGCTCCACGCCGGTCTCTATTCCAGCATCGCTACAGGCTGCAATCACATCCCTATATTCTTCCAAATTCAAATCCAGAAAGTGGAATCTAATCTCATCTAGTCCTGCCTCAGCAAATTCAGCAGCCCATTCTACCCTGAATGGGATACTTGTGTACATGTGAAGGTGGAAGGATGGGCCAAACTCAGCCTTGAGTGCCCGAATCCCCTCAAGCGTCCTCTCACGGGCCATCAGTGGGTCGCCACCAGTTATTCCGGCACCTGTGGCTCGCATGGCTCTAGCTTCCTCGATGACCTCATCGAAGTTCTCACAGCGTCGCTCGTTTGCGAACATGTGATCGATGTCACGACGAGTCTCAGAAAGCGGGCAGTAATCGCAGCGCCAGTGGCAGTTCCCGGTGATGAACAGGACCAATTTGCTTCCCATCTGGCACTGGATGCACCCTTCTGAATCGCCTTCCTCCGCGGCTTCTGGAAGGGAGTCTGTCTGTGAGAGAGGTAGCGAGACACTCATCCTGATACCTCCGCGGCCACTTCGATGAGCCAACGATGGAATCCTGTGTCTGTAGAAAGTTCAGGGTGGAAAGTGAGAGCGAGCCTATTACCGTGTCTGATTCCAACTACCTCTTCCTCATGGGTCGCAGCTATCAGTGCGGAGTCGTCAATCGAATCAAATCGGGGAGCACGGATGAATACGCCAGGGAATTTCCTGCCCAACATCTCAGAATAGACTTCGTCCTGAAAGGAATCGGACTGACTGCCGTAGGCATTGCGATCAATGCTAGCAGGAATAAGAGGTGCTCCTCCGTCTTGTGGGTCCGATAGCAGAATCGCGCCGGCACAGGTCCCAAGGACGGGGCGAGAGGAATCACTGCGAATCCAACCAAAGACGGCGGGAAGAAGTCCGGACGTCTCATGGTTTCCAGTCAGCCTCATGGTCGTGGATTCGCCTCCGGGAAGGACTAGTGCGTGTGGGTCTGCCTCTACAAGGTCTGATGCCATCCTCAACTCATGCAGACTGATTTCTATGCTACACTCGTCGGCTGCCCTTTGAAGGGCCGACATATGGACATGTCTGGCGCCCTGTAACATGACCAAACCTATGCGTAGCATGAGAGCGCGTCCGGCCACTCCAAAATTACTCTGTCGTGCCTCCGATGAACTGAAAGACCGGGGGCTAGGCGACGGATTGTGCAGCCAGAGGGTCGCATCCACAACTTCGGGGCCGGGCCCGCCGTACTACCGCACGAGGTGGTCGAAGAGGTCTCATCGGCTCTTCCCAACCTGTCAGGCAGTGGATTTGGTCTGATGGAGGTCTCACACCGCTCGGATACCTTCCAAGCGGTCATTGACTCATCTGTGGGAAGAGTAAGGAGTCTGCTTTCAGTACCAGATGACTACGAAGTCCTGCTCCTGCAAGGAGGGGCCTCGACCCAATTCTACATGACTGCTCTAAACCTCATCGGCAGCGGAGGAAAGGCCGACTTCCTAGTCTCAGGTACTTGGTCAAAGAAGGCACTGAAGGAAGCTAGTAGAGTAGGCGACTGCGTGGCAGCTTGGAATGGTTCTGAAGAGAATTTCAGATCCGTGCCTTCAGACGGAGACTACTCAATCAGGGACGATGCCACTTATGTCCATTACACCTCGAACAACACACTCTTCGGAACACAGTTCCACCATCTGCCAGACAGCGCAGGTAAACCGAGAGTGGTGGATGCAAGTTCTGACATCTGTGGCGTTCCCATCGATGTATCCGAGCATGATTTGATTTACGCTGGAGCCCAGAAGAATCTGGGGCCAAGTGGGGTAACTCTGGCAATACTGTCACCTTGGGCTCTGTCACGATGCCACGACGAGATACCGACCATGCTAGACTATCGAACCCATGCAGACAAGGGATCGATGTTCAACACGCCAAACACCTTCGGAATCTTCGTCCTAGATCGTGTGCTTGCTTGGGTGGAGCGAAATGGTGGCCTAGATGGAGCAATAGAGAGAAATCGCACCAAGGCTTCGCTGTTGTATGGTGAGTTGGATAGAAGTGACTTCTGGAGGCCGCATGCCCACGGAGGCTCTCGCTCGGTGATGAATGTCACATGGCGTCTGGCCAATACCGATCTTGAGGGGGCTTTTCTCAATGAGGCAATGGAATCCGGCCTAGGTGGCCTAAAGGGGCACCGAAGCGTTGGTGGGATTCGTGCCAGTATGTACAACGGCTGTCCGATAGAGAGTGTTGAGGCACTGGTGGGCTTCATGCGGGACTTCGAATCCCGTCACGGGTGAGGGCATCATGGATGCACGCAGAACTCTCGACATCCTCGATTTGACTCTACTGGATCACGATGCATCTGAATCTGACCTAGATGATCTCTGCAGGTTGGCCAACCTGCACCGTCCTGCCTCAGTATGTGTTTTCTCTCAGCATGTTTCCTATATCTCTGAAAGGCTAGAGGGCGTTGATATCAGTGCTGTGGCAGCAGGATTCCCGGTTGGTAGTAATGACCCTGAGCAGGTCGCTGGTGCAATCAGGCAGGCAGTGGATGCAGGGGCTGACGAGATAGACTGCGTACTCGAACCAAGCGGAGATGTCCCCGGTCGCGCAGAACAAGCTATGCTGATTGCGATGAGGGAGGCCTCTGCTGAGAAAGTTCTGAAGGTGATAATCGAGACTCCTCTACTGGACGAACGGACTATGCGCGCCTGCACACGACTGGTGCTGGCAGCAGGTGCGGACTTCGTGAAGACCTGTACTGGCAAGCGTGGTGGGTGCAGTGACGAGGCTGCCCGAATCCTCGCTTTCGAGGTAATGAGGCATGGGGTCACCATGGGTAGTCGGACAGGCGTAAAGTTGTCAGGAGGGATAGGTACTCTGGAAGACGTAGAGAGACTGGTTGGAATAGTGCATTCTGAGGATCCTTCTATACAAGGCCCAGGTAGATTGAGGATAGGGGCTTCTTCTCTACTGGACGAATTAGTCTAGATGGTGGACTCGGCAGGAATTGAACCTGCGATCTTCGCCGTGTGAAGGCGACGTCATAACCCCTAGACCACGAGCCCTCTAATCTCCTGAATCTGAATCTGGCAATAAGCGTGATGAATCACATTGAGAGCAGAACTCCCGCCGGAATCAAAAGTCGGCGCTAATTCCGCGTTTCATGAACGCAGGTCTTGACTTCGAGGTCCTGCGACAGAAAGACACTTGGCGAGCATTCGGTGTCGGAGTCGTCCTCTTCTGCATAATCGGGTATTCATCTCTGACGTTATTCGGACTCTCAGCATCCGCTTATGGGGTTTCTGACGAAGTAATTCCGGTTCCTGACTTCGAGGTTGCAACGATGAACAGGACAGGAATTGATGATGCCGTCACAGATGAGAATGGGATGGTCAGGCTGTCCGATTTGCAAGACAACGTGGTTGTGATTGATTTCATGGCAGTAGATTGTGCTAATTGCCATTATGTACAGACTCATATCCAACATAATCTGGATGACTGGAGGGCCCTCGAAGGACCGCATGATGTGATTGTAATTTCAATTGCCACATGGTACGGATACGAATCATTTGACCGCATTAATAGGACATTTGGCGATACAGATTCGGAAAAGCACATGTCTTGGCCGGTGGCAAATGGTGGGACGGATGTTGTAATCCTAGAAAATGGAAGTAGAGGAGATTTAGCAGAATACTACTCGGCTTTTGACTTACCCATAGTAATCGTAGTTGATCATGAAGGATATGTCGTTGCCAAAGAGAGTACGGGTACACCTTTGGATGGTTGGACTTCATTTGATTCGGCGATTGTGAGTGCTAATGCTGGAGAGGCAGAAAATCTACGCTTCGGCATAGAGAAGGCAGACCGTTCACTCACGGGCGTCTTCGTAATCGGCCTCTTCCTAGGGATTCTGGTCTACTTCTCCCCCTGTGCCTTCCCCGTACTCCCTTCATTCATCACCTACTACCTCAACCTCGGAATGAGAGAGGATGAACTGCGAGAGGCGGGTAAACTCATCGGCAGTATGCCTAAACCAATCGAGGTTGGTGGATACGCTGCTCTTGGTCAATTGACGTTTTTCGGAGTGGTCGGTGCCATCATCTTCGGACTTGATGGAATCATCAACCTCTCTGGAGTTCTGCACGATATCGCGTTATTGATTGCATGGATACTTCTGATTCTAGGTGGCCTAATGCTGCTAGGATGGACTTCTCACCTACTGAACTGGGTTCAAAGGGTGCTGGATCGCTATCAGACTACTGAGACTGACGAACAATTTACCCCTAGACGAAACATGTTCCTTTGGGGCATCGGCTACAGTGCTGCTTCAGTAGACTGTACGGCGGCAGCAGTTTTCCCATTCGTGGCTTGGCTAGCAGTCGTAGGAGATGGTGCATTCGTATTCGGCATGGCAGGGCTCATTCTCTCGGTAACACTACTCATGGTAGCAGTTACCGCTCTGGTGGGCATGGGTAGGCAATCGATGCTTGACTTCCTGCGTCGGTCAACCGGGATAGTCAAGGCGACCGGAGCTTGGATGATGATGTTCGCAGGATTGGGCCTACTGGTTTACCTGACTCAACCCGAGAGAGTTGTTGGATTGCTCTAGTACTCATTGGCGCTGCATAGAGTCGTATGCGATCATATTGAGGAGGATTTCTCCGAAGTCCCTTGAATATGCGCAAATCCTGCGAATAGACTCAGATATCCTATCCTCAAACAGAAGACGGGATGCTTTCCTACGACCGGACCAAAGGCCTTCCTCGTGCTCTTTAAGGGCCAATTGGGCAGCCTTCAATGAGTCTCGAGCTTTCTCTATCTGGTAGGAATCATGCGTCCTGAGGTTAATCATCAGCGACTTCAACGCATCCATCCAGACCGGCAGTAGAGAGAGAGGGTGTTCGTCCGACTTCAAGCGCGGCCGAGGATTGGTCTCCAGAGTCAGGCGGGCCATCTCGTGAGCGTGGTCCATCATCCTCTCAAGTGATCTTGCCAGATTGGCGTGCTCGACGCCTTCTTTTCTGCCTAATCCAAGAGATCTGGCAACTTGCTGCGAATCCAGCATTGTTCCAACTTGTCTCTCAATCAGGTAATGCAGGCCATCAACCTCTCTCTCGCGCTCCTCGAAGTCGGAAATCAACTCTTCATTGGCCCCGATTAGGACTTCAAACGTGTCCCGAACTAGAGAGGACAATAATAGGTACATTCTGTTCAGACTTGCATGTAGAGGCAGTTCGCCCGCATTCAGGAGGCTGATTAGATTCACGCTTCTATCTGATTGCTGACCAATCTCAAAACCACGAGTAGAGCGCAGGAACCTGCGTATCTCGCTACGAGTCTCTCTACTGAATAGGTTCTCGCTGTGAGCCGCTATCTCCTGTGCTCCCGATAAGTAAGCCCCCATCAGATGATCGTACAGCGCACCTTCGGGAATCCCATTCAGATCCAACTCTACAAGGGTCTTCGCCTCCTCAGGAACGTCCAATGGAGTTAGCGAGAGTTCCCCGGTTGGCCTCCATTCCACGCGGATCGCATCTCTAGCGGAGAGGCTGTTAGACAGAATCCATGGTTTGGGCAGGCTCATCGTGTATGTCGAACCGCCGGTAAGTTGTAGTTTCCGAACGTCTTGCTCACCTGGCCCTATGGGCATAAATCGGCGATTCTAATTATTACTATATAGATTACGCAACTACTCCATCAAGTACCCCAGAGGATGGGGGAGGCCGTATGGAACCCATAATGACCCTAGTTCTGATCCTTTCACTCGTAGTTTGTGCCTACATGGCATGGAACATCGGTGCCAACGATGTTGCTAATGCGATGGGAACTTCTGTTGGTTCTCGTGCTTTGACATTGAAGCAAGCTGTGATAGTTGCAGCTGTATTCGAATTCGCTGGAGCGTTCTTCGCAGGAGATGCGGTTACCGATACAGTTCGCAAGGGCATTCTCTCTGTCGACTTTGAGACTGTTACCAATGCATTCGCTAACGATCTGATGTATGCATTCATTGCTGCGATGATGGCAGCTGCAGTTTGGCTCACCATTGCTACCAGACTAGGACTTCCTGTCTCCACTACTCACAGTATCATTGGCGGTATTGTCGGAGCGGGGCTTGTTCTGGAGGTGCAACACAGCACTTCACTGATTGATTGGGAAGTAGTTCGCAAGGTCGTCATGTCTTGGGTTGCGAGCCCTCTGATGGGAGGTCTGCTCGCTTTCTTCACATTCTACGTTGTTAGAGGATCGATTCTCGAGGCCGAGAATCCTATTGAGAGATCGAAGTGGTTGGCTCCGATTCTTGCAATACCTACTTTCTTCGTCCTCGGAATCGCACTTCAGTTCAAGGCACTGAAGGGCTTCTTCTCCCGGGCCGAGAGTAATGGCTGGATTGAGAATAAGTATGACTGGTTGCCGGTCAAAGAGAATGGTAGTTGGGACCCGATGGCCGAAAACGCCTGGATTCCGATGAATAGTATCGTGCTAGCTTTGATTATCGCGATTATCTCCTCTGGAATTCTAGCATACGTACTCAGGAATTACGAGTTCAAGGGAGAGCAGGAAGGTTTTCATGGAGTCGAGCGAATCTTCGTCTGGCTGCAAGTAATTACTGCAGCTTATGTCGCCTTCGCGCATGGGGCAAATGACCGTTCCAATGCAATCGGCCCAATGGCAGCCGTATACCAGATTATATCCAGCGGAGGAGAGTTGGCGGCCAAGGCAGATGTTCCTACTTGGCTAGTTCTGCTTGGAAGCGCTGGCATAGCAATCGGAGTAATGACATGGGGCTACAGAGTCATGGACACTATTGGTCACAAGATTACTGACATTACTCCGACTCGGGGTTTCGCAGCAGAATTCGGGGCTGCGACTACGATTCTGATCTTCTCTATGCCGTTCCTAGCCGTTCCCGTATCGACTACTCACACTTTGGTAGGTTCAGTAGTCGGAGTCGGATTGGCAGGCGGGGCGAAGAATGTCGATTTCAGAGTGTTCGGCAAAATCGTGGCATCATGGGTAGCTAGCCTACCTGCAGCAGGATTCGGTTCCATTGTGATATATGTGGCAAGCGGGTCTGATCCACTCAACCTGCTCGTCATCATACCCATCGCCTTCCTGATGGTGGGTTATGTGTTGTGGACTACTAGGGACAGCGAAGTCTTCGTTGAGGATGCTCTGGCAGATGTGGGAAGCGATACTGAGAAGGGTGCGCCAACCTACTTCGAGCTCTTTCACACTCACGCTGAGGCAGTGGAGGAGACAGTCAACCACATGTTGGATGCTGTGAATGCGGCAGCAGAGGGTGAGGATGCCAGCGCTGCAATCGAGGCGACCAACGAAGCGGAGTTGAGGGCTGACAACATCAAGAACGATCTCAGAGCGACGGTTGGTGCTGGAAAGTGGAATTTCCTGACGAGTCCGGATGAATTCTTCCACATGCTAGCTCGCCAAGACCGGATTGCAGACTATGCGCAGAATGTCGCCGAGCAGTTATCATTCAGGCCGCTGTATGACAACTCTGAGGCGAGAGAACTGCTCAAGGAGATGGCAGGGGCTGTCGCCAATACTGCTGCGATATACGAAGATACAGTAGCGGAGCTACGTGACCTGACCATGTCTGGCTATACCAGAGCTGGTCGTGAGAGGCTTGGTGAACTAATTGACCGAGTCAATCTAGCTGAACACGAGGCCGACTTGGTCGAGAGTCGTGCTGCTGGATTTGTCTTCAGCACTGGCGAGGAGGACGCGTTGGCAGCAGTACACATGTACAGAGTACTACAGAGGCTTGACGACGTGGCCAATGCATGCGAGAGTGCTGCTAACGGGTATCTCTCACTCGTGCACAACTAATCAGGCCCAGCCCACTTCCTCGGCAATCTCTCCGGGAGAGTGACGCTCGGGCAAGGCTAGGGCATACTCGAACAACCTCCAAGCGAGTGTGGCAACAATTAGACCAGTGGCTAAGTCGAATAAGTAATGCTGCTTGGTAGTTAGAATGCTGATGCAAAGTAGTACATACTCAATCCACAAGATTCCTAGGAACGCTCTCGCGAGTGGGTTCTCTCCGTGTTCGCGACTCACCCAGCGCGTAATCATCCTAGCTAGAAGATAGGAGTGGACAATGTGCAGACTTGGCCAAGCATTCCAGGGGTTGTCTGAGAAGTGAATGAATCCGTACAATGCCGATTCAAATCCATTGAGTGGCTCGTCGGACCAGTGCTCATCCAACTGCCAGCGTAGGTCAATCTCAGCGGGCAGAATTAGGAATATAGCGACGCAAAACAAGGTTATCAGAATGAGTCCCTGCATAGCAAGTAGCAGTTCCATCCTTCCTCGGTCGTCTCGGGGAGAAAGGACAAGGGTTGCTGGATAGAACAAGTAGAGGGCAGTATACGGTATAATCATCCAGTTGATTACTGGGATATCTCTGTCTAGAGCAATCTCTGGATCCCAAACCGTGCTGAGATAGTATTCAGCGATGTTGTTGGATGCGAAATAGGGTACTGCAATGCATATCAGGCCCACTAGAAACATCTCAAGAGGGAACCAATAACCTCCCATTTTCTCTCGGCGTGACCAACTGGAACTCCATGCTTTCCAAGGCATCACCAATGCATGAATCCTCGAAGGGTGCGGGCCGAACACGGCCTTGGCGTACCAACTAGGCAAATGAATCAAGCGGAGGCATCGGGCAAGACTTTGGAGCCAACAATAGTCACGATTGCAGAGCCGATTACTGCTGACAGGAAGACATTGAGATTCGCTAGACCGAATTCGTTTGTAGGAGATCTCAGATAGCCGATTCCAGTAGAAAGATCTGTTGTAACTAGTCCGTAAACCACTACTGAAAGTAGACCTGCGACGGCTCCAGCAAGCGCTGCGTTTGGTTGCGTTTTATCCCATAGGAGGAGGAAGACGGGGGCTACAGTGGCCGCCGCTAGCAGGTCGGCGAACAAGAATAACTCGAATACACTGGAGGCTTGTAGGTTCACAGCCAGATAAACTGCCACCGGCATTAGAAGAAGAGTTGCCATGCGGGCCTGACGAAGATTCATACTCCCATTGGATATGTCTCTGGATATCGATGCGACTATCGCGTTTTGTAGAGTATCGGTGCTAGAACAGACAAGTGCTATGGTCAGGACAACGAATATCAGCACTAGTAGTGCAGAAGGATGCGGAATAGAATGGAAGAAGGCAGTTGATGGGTCAGTCAAGGGACCTTGGCCTGCAGCGACCGTTCCCATGAATCCCATCAGCATCATGAGGGGGAAGACAAGTGCGGCTGCTAGCCAGGCCCCTTTGCGAAGTGACTCCTCGTCCTTGGATGCCCAGTTGCGCTGCCAGTTGCCCTGAGAGAACATCTCAGCAGCTGTAATTGCGATGACAAGAGCTAGTCCAGACTGGAAGCTTGAGGAATCTATGTGAGTTATGCTACCTCCTGGACCTGAGTTACCAGATGTCTTAGCATTGGAGATTATTTCCCCTAAGTCACTTGCGAAAATCATTACCAAAACAATGACCAACATCGATATGATAGCCCAAGCCTGCCATCTGTCAGTCTGCAGTGAAGCAGGAAGTCCCCCATATGCAGTATATGCTGCTGTGAAGACTGCGACCGGTAAGATTGCTAGCAATGGAGGATAGTTGAACAGATAATCCATTGCCTTTCCTATGGCTGTGAATTCTGCAAAGAGGAAAGTGAACATGTACAGGATGGATATCAGACCTACATACACCTGCATTGGCCTGCCAACTCTTGAACGCACATAGTCTGCAAGTGTCACTCCTGTGGGGAGTCTTCTTCGTATCATCGGACCAAGATACGCGAGTAAAATGAATGGTATGGTGGCTGAGAGTGCATATCCCAATACATCGAAGAAGCCTCCGTAATAGCCCACCTCTGGAGGGCCGAAAAGTAGCCATATTCCCATTCCTGATGCGAACAGACTGAGGCCTATTCTGAGGGATCCCTGAGTCCCTCTAGCAGAGATGTAGGTGTCTTCGTCTAATTCCTTACCCTTGGCGGCCCTGTAAGCGACCCAAGCAAAGAATACGAGTGTTGCAAACATCAGGAACAAGGACAGGATAATCAAATCCGCATTGGGATTTGGGCAAGCTGCCATGCCGGGTTCTAAATCGAGAACGCAGCCTTGCCTCAGAGGAATAAACGTCATCGAGCATCATCCATGAATGGGTAAGTCCAGTCCTGAGGGATATCAATTGCTCGCTTTATTGAGCGGGGACTAATCCATCGCAGCAGATTTAGAGGACCTCCTGCCTTGTCATTAGTGCCACTAGCCCTAGCCCCTCCGAATGGCTGCTGAGCGACCACTGCCCCGGTGGGTTTGTCGTTGATGTAGAAGTTCCCAGCTGTGAATCTTAATGCCTCATAGGCCGTTTTGATATCCTTCTCATTGGATGCGAAGATGCTGCCTGTAAGGGCATATGGTGAGGCCTCGTCACACATCTCTAGAACAGCTTCGAAGTCATCATCCTCGTAGACATATACGGTCAGGACCGGTCCAAAAATCTCCTCTACCATGGTCTCCGAGGTCGGATTGGTGGTGACGATGATTGTTGGCTCAATGAACCAGCCCTCGCTGTCGTCAAAGCCGCCTCCAACTATGACTTGGCAGCAGTCGCGCGCCTGAGCTCGCTCGATGTACCCGGTAATCTTGTCGAAGGCCCTTTGGTCTATCACGGCGGTCATGAAGTTGGTAAAGTCCCGGGCATCACCCATCTTGATCTTACCAATCTCGGCACAAAGGGCATCCGAGATGGTATTCCATACTGACTGCGGAATATAGGCCCGGCTGGCAGCCGAACATTTCTGGCCTTGATACTCGAAAGAGCCCCTTAATAGAGCCACGAGCAGCCCTTGGCTGTCACAATCGGGATGGGCGACGACGAAGTCCTTACCACCAGTCTCACCCACAATTCGTGGATAGGAGCGTAGATTTGGCAAGGCGAGACCTATCTCTTGCCACAGGCCTTGGAAGGTTGCGGTGGATCCAGTAAAATGCAGGCCTGCGAAGTCCGGGTTGGCGAGTGCCACCTCGGTAATCTCAGCACCCGATCCAGGAAGGAAGTTGATGACTCCTGGAGGCAGTCCTGCCTCCATCATCAGTTGCATCAGAACATAGTTGGAGTGGTACGAATTTCGGCTAGGCTTCCAAACGCTGGTGCAACCCACAATAGCTGGAGCGCTAGGGAGATTCGCCGCTATGCTGGTGAAATTGAACGGTGTGATGGCCAGAACAAATCCCTCAAGTGGCCTGATTTCTGTAGAATTCTCTACACCCTCAGGGGAGACGAGAGGCTGGAAGTCATCGTGGAAGCCACGGGCATAGTGGCAGTTGAACCTCCAGAAGTCGATTAACTCGCAGGCCGCGTCAATCTCTGCTTGGAAGACAGTCTTGGACTGGTTGAGCATGGTAGAAGCGTTCACTCGCATCCTCCATTCACCGGCAAGTAAGTCAGCGCAGCGCTCGAAGATTGCGCAACGGCCCTCTAAACCCAGGTCAATCCATGCCTGTTGGGCTTCTACAGCTGCAGAGCATGCAGCTTCCATCTCATCTCTTCCGGCCAAGTGGACATTTGCCAGAACATGGCCGTGGTCATGCGGAATGACCTGAGGCACAGTTGTTCCAGTGAAGATCTCTTCACCGTTGATTATGCAGGGTATCTCGAAGACCTCACTCATCTGGCTGTCCATCTCATTCATGAGTGAAGATCTCTCGCTGCTTCCGGGCGCATAGCCCAATATTGGCTCGTTGACTGGCTGAGACATAACGAATCTCGCTCACAGATTACATCTAACATTGTTGCGTTTGAGAATTCAGTGAAATTCTAGGATTTTTTCTCCCACCAATTACTCTTCTTCTCAGCAGATTCCAAGACCTCAATTTCCACCCATGGTGGTTCAATATCATTCCACATACGACGCCCCAATGGAAGGGTTGCCACGGTAGATGGGAACCACCCTCCATTGAACCAATCCTTAGAGCCATTATCTTGTCTGTCGTCGATAGACCATCCGGGAGCCCCTCCTTCATTTACAGCATAGTAGTACAGACGACTATTACTATCCGCCATCCTATACCAGTCCCTGCCATTGATAATCTCGCTCTGTCGAATATATTCGCCCACGTACTCAGTATTTGGGTGCTCGGTGATTGCTATTCTAGCGGGCCCAATCTTTCCCAGTCTTGGGGCGAGGTTGGGGTCCTTGGTCGCAACAAAGGCCCATCTGATAGCAGCCAGTCCCATGGATTGTATTGCCAGCCCGGACAACAGGAATGGAATTGAGAATGCGATCAAAAACAAAGCTTCGAATGGGTATGCAGGATCTATTGCCCCTAATTCAAAGAACATTATGAACGGGACAAGTGTGAAAGGCAACCCGAAGAAGAAAAAGAAAATGCCCCCAAGAATTTGAGGGATTTTGGCCACAGAATCCATTTTGGTCATAGAATCCATGGTATCGCCATACTATGTCCACTCGGTTGGTTCGTCCTTCTTAGCCTTCTTCCAGGCTCTGTAACACGACTTACAGACTGTGACTCTCCTAGCTTCGGCGGATAGGCCCGACTCACCCCACACATCGACTGCTCTGTCAAAAGCTAGTCTCCTGCCTCCAATTTTCTTGTCTGCCCAATTTTCGCAGTCGGCTACATCGCACTTCTTCTCGCCGACGTATTCCTCCTCCTTCTTGTCAGCAGGTCCGGAAGCAGCCGCAGCGGCGTCCCTCCTCTTACGAGCGTTCGCCTTGAATCCCATGACTAGGGGCCATAGTGGACCGATTAGAAGGTTGCCTCGGCAGTGGAGAAATCGAACGGGCCTTCCTTGCTAGCCACGGATGCCCGACGATCCGGACCCACGCCAACACTAACCACTGGGACGCCGGCTAGAGTCTCGATACGCTCGATGTACTGCTTGATTACGTCCGGGAAGGTATCAAATCCGGTGCCATCATTCCTAGATGCTTCTGCCATCTCAATCCAATCATCCAGAGAAAGCGAAGAGAATCCTTCGTGAGTTTCGTAAATTGGCTTGCAGCGAGCTAGGTCTTCACTAGTGGTTGGCATCACGTGTATGGTCTTGCCATCCATCTCATAGCCCACGCAAATTTTGAGATCGTCGAGGCCCCCTAGAACATCCAACTTAGTGACGACCAATCCAGTATAACCGTTGATTCGGTTGCTCTCACGTAGAGCGACCATATCCAGCCATCCTGTTCTGCGAGGTCGGCCGGTGGTNGTGCCGTACTCGTTACCGATTTGTGCCATGTGTTGGCCCGGACCTTCTTCGAGAGANAGTTCGGTCGGGAAGGGTCCGTTTCCTACTCTAGTTGTGTATGCCTTGGTAATTCCAAAGCATTCTTCGACGTGCCCGGGATGAATGCCAGCACCATGAGTCGCATTGGCCCTGCTCGTAACCGATGAGGTCACGAATGGATAGGTGCCCTGATCTATGTCGAGCATTGCTCCTTGGGCCCCCTCNAGTAGNACATTCTCACCGTTCCTCAATGCGATATCTACCATCACACCAGTTGGCTTGATTGCGTTACCATAGCGGTTCAGAATCCATTGCAAATCAGACTTTAGAGAACCGGCATCAATTGCAACTTCCACCCCTACGGTCGAAAGTTGCTTGGTCATCCTCTCTGCTTGTGTGGCTAGGGCCTTCTCGTCACCGACTAATCCGGCGATATCTGCGAATCTTATGCCGACTCTCTCAGTACGGTCCCGATAGGTTGGGCCGATTCCTCGACCCGTGGTACCTACCACTTTGTCTGCTCCATCATACAATCTGTGGAATGGGAGAATTACAGATGCTCTCTCGCTGATGAATAGTCTGGCTCCCTCGGGCCTTTCTCCTGTTTGATCATGCCATCTGTCGAGTTCCTCCTCAAGTACCCAAGGATCGATAACCATGCCATCACCTAGAACCAAATTGCAGTGATCGTAGGTGACACCAGATGGAATCTGATGCAACTTTAGGGTTGTATCTCCGACCACTATTGTGTGGCCAGCGTTGTTCCCTCCTTGGAAGCGAACAGCCCAGGTAGATTGCTCGGCGAGTTGGTCTATGGCCTTGCCCTTGCCTTCATCCCCCCACTGGGCTCCGAGCACTACGCTGGCAGGCACCGTAGCGTCGGGCAGTACCGGGGGCGAATCAATGCTTTGGCTGATGGATAGAACGATTTCTGATGATTTTCGGTGGGAAGCGATTATGAATGGCCGGCAGGTCGGCCGGTCTGCATGGCTCAGAGGCATCCAGTTGCAGAGGCTCGTCTGCTGAAGAAGTGGATATGTATGCGATGTTCGGCTACTCACCGTGGACGCAAGCCTAGGTCATGCCGCAAGTGCGGCTATACTGGTATGNGAATCAAGGCTGCCGAGCGCAGGAAGACCTGAGCATGGCGATCGGCTCTGCCGCCGTCGAAGGATTCGCTCTCAGCATCGGTCTGATTCTGGCATTGGGACCACAGAATGTCTTCGTGATGCGCCAGGGATTGATGAAATCCCATGTGTTCGCAGTCTGTCTTGCCTGCTCAGTATTCGATGCTACTCTAATTACTGCTGGAGTACTCGGCATGGGTAGTTTTCTTTCCGGCATAGATGGGGCTGAGAAAACCATCGCAATCGGGGCAACATTGTTCCTAGTAGGATACGGATTGCTGAGAATAAAATCAGCAATAAATCCGGAGGGGATGTCAACTGATGGAGAAGGAGAGGCGGACCTGAAGGCGACTATTGCTGCTGCTGCGGCTTTCACCTTCTTGAATCCGCATGTATATGTGGACACTCTACTTCTAATCGGGGGGACCTCAAGCAGATATCTAGGCGATGAGAGAATAGCATTTGGAATAGGAGCTGCTACTGCTTCCTTCGTGTTCTTCTTCTCCCTCGGCTATGGGGCCAGGAGTCTGTCAGATGTTCTGAACAAGCCGAAGAACTGGAGATACATCGATCTATCAATTGCTTGCATTATGTTCGTCATCGCCGCTGCGATAATGCAGCCTCACCTATGAGAGCAGTACCTCAAGTGCATCAAACAGCATTTTGACTTCCTCGGTAGTGTTATCGATATGAGGTGAGACTCGAAGAAATCCTGCTCTGCTAGTTACTAGTATCGAGTATTCGTCTTGTAGTCTATGTGCGATGGTCTCGCTGCTAACTCCATCAGGCATCCGTAGGCTGACTATTGCGCTCCGCTCATCTTCTGCCGTAGGCGAAACTATGCTGAGGCCTAGACGGTTTGCACTCTCTATGACCTTGTCTGCAAGTTCAAGATCGTGTTCCCAAACCTTCTGTACACCGATATCGCAAATCTCCTCAACCGCTTTAGCTAGTCCCAATGCGGCACCAAAGTGTATGGTCGTGTACTCAAAGCGGCTGGCATCCTTGGGAAGTGTCATCCTTTCGGCCCTCAAATCCCAAATGTCATCATGGCTCCTGAAACCCAAGAGTCCTGGATACATTTCAGGACGCACGGAGGGCGANATGTACCCAACTGCTGCCCCATAGGTCCCGCGCAGCCACTTGTATCCGGATGATACAATCACATCCGCTCCTGAACTGGCTGCATTGATGGGCACCATTCCCAAAGACTGTGTTGCATCGACTACGAGCATCGCACCTACAGAGTGCGCGGCCTCAGCAAATCTCCTAAGATCGTATCTCTGGCCGCTTGAGAACTCGACATGCGATAGGGTGACGACTGAGGTCTTCTCATCAATCAGTGAGATAATATTCTCTGGATCTGTATAGAGGTCCGAGTCGTGGTCAGCCAGCCTAACTTCGGCTCCGTTCGCATCGGCCACTCTAGTCCACGGGTACACAGTCGAAGGGAAAGATGCTCTAGTAGAGACGATGTTGCTTCCGTTTGGTGGAGAAACCGCCCATGCAACCGAACAAAGAAGTTCGGTGGCACTGGATCCGACACAGACATCCTCGACAGCGCAAGAGAGCAGTTTTGCTGTGGATCTTCTTAGAGGCATCATTCCATTCTTCTCTGCCTCGCCGTCAAACTCTGCAGCGCCCCCTCTTGCCAGTGCATCCGACCAATCCATTGAGGTTTGATGGGCCGCCGGCGAGGTAGTAGCCACGTTGGCGTAAGACAGATTAATCCAATCNGGCAAAGTATCCCCGGCATTCCCTAGGGAGCACTGCTCTTCAAGGCTCAGGAGCCTCTAACTTCGTTCAGAAGTGTCTCTATTACGGTCTGAACCTGAAGGCACATCGGTCCGAAGTGGATTGGAAGATTGGAATCGTTGAATATCTCATCAAGGATTGAAGCGGTCATTCCGAGTCTCAAATCCATCTCCTTATCCTTGTTCAGAAGCCACAGCTCTACTGCTTCCTTGGATGAGTTTCTGATGTTACGAGGGACTTGTGCATCATCGAACTGTCCGATTACTTGGGCAATCTGCTCTATCCTAGTCTCGATATCAGTCACTGGCATCCCTTCGGCCCGGCGACCTGTGAGGACTCCTTAAGCGCATCCCCGGAATTTCAGTAAGCGTCAACCCAACCAAGCGGCCCAGGGCATCTCGGTGTTGGAATAGCCTGTTGCTTCTCCTTCTGATCCAAGGCCTATCATACCAACCGAGACTCCAGTCTCAATGAGTTCCGAAATCCCCCATTCCATCGATTCTAGTAGATTCAAAGAATTGCTGATGAATCTGTCATGTACCCTGTAACTGAGGAGGGCAGTTGTGATCGCCTCGCCCACCCCTGTGGCAGCTACTGAGGCGCGTTCATCGGCCCAGAAACCTGAGCCAGGCAGAGGCACATCNCCAACTCTCCCGGGTGGCCTGAAACTAGTNCCTCCAGTGCTGGTTGCGCAGGCTAACAGGCCTTGAGAATCGCGGGTAATTACTCCAACGGTATCTCCCTCATTTCCATGAGGAGGCCGGCCCTCGACTGTGGCCTTGATGTGCCCTCTATCGTCGGCCCAGATTCTGGCGCCCTTTCCTGCAAGGCCATTGATATCCTCATCCAGCAGGTCCTTTGCAACTCGGATTGGATTGGGTGTGTCCTCCATCCCTATTACAAATCCGATTCTCCCGTCTGAAGTTTGAATCGATGCATCCAGTGATACTGAACCATCATTTCTGAACACGGCTCCTGTTCCCGCATTGAATACCGGGTCGTCCTCAAGAACTACGCAAGCCTCGATTGCAGCCTCGATTGCGGAGCCTCCAGACTGCAGGATTTTGGCAGCTACACTGAGTGCCGACTCGACGTTATGCTGCCTATCGGGGCCCGGCCCTGCACCACCATGTGCTACTGCTGCAGGTACTGTCATCACCTCAACTCCTAGTCGAATCCTGAGAATTGGCCTCACTTAGCCTCAAACGCGTCTGCAACAGCAAGGCTAGGAAGAAAATAATTCCTGCCACTCGGAAAGCAGAATGATATGTCCACAGACCTTCTCCTTGAACGGTCAGAGACCAAATATATGCTGCGGTCAACGGGCCGAAGATTCTGGCTAGTGCCCCATATCCCTCCTGGGCCCCCATAACCATCCCCAACTCGTAACCTCTAGATTTTGTCTCAAAGGTCAGAACAGAAGATTGGGTCGGAGAGAATAGGCCGTTTCCTATCGCCATTCCTGCGGATGATGCGAATATCAACCAGCTAGCCTCGTACGGAACATAGGGGATGCTAGCAATTCCGACACCACATAGAACGGTCCCAATAAGCATCAGTCTAGGCATACTGAAACGTTGTGTCAATGGTCCAATCAATGCACCCTGAACGATGGCGCCCAAAAGCCCAATGAATGCGAAAACCCAGCCATTGTCGAGTTCGTTCCAGCCTAAACCTCCACTTTCTGGATCCATGGAGGTGAATAGAATGAATGTCCCGTGCATCATACTGAAACCCATCAGAAACAGGAAGTTAATTGAAACCAAAGACGATATTGTTGGAAATTTCATGACTCCTGCGATCTTACTGAACATACCTCTGAGTTCGTTGAGTACCGAGTCTTCGGAAGACCTACGATTCTCTTCGGGCAAACTCTCGGGCAACCGAGTTATTGCTAGTACGAAACTGATTAGAGAGAGGGCGCTGGAGAATAGACAGGGGAGCAGGTAAGGATGGTCGATCCATATCTGCCCGTCAAACGGAGAGCCTATGCTGGCAGCCGGGNCAGATAGTACTCCGCCAATAAATGGTCCAATCATGAATCCGAGGCCGAAGGCCGCGCCAATCATGCCCATTCGCTTGGCGACGTCTTCCGGCTCGGAGATATCACCGATATACGCTCTCGCAACTGCAATGTTACCATTACCAGCACCAGCAAGGAAGCGTGCAATAACAGCCATAGTCAAACTGCCAGATAGGCCAAAGACGGTGAAGAAGATAGTATTGGAAATCAAACCAAACATCAGGATTGGTCTACGACCCATTCTGTCACTAAATGATCCTAGAATCGGAGNGAAGATGAACTGGGCAAGTGAATATACTGAAATTACGATGCCAACCCANAGGTCNCTGCTCCCCACATCGGTGATGCCGTCAGCAGTGGCTAAATCTTGGACGAAATANGTGAGGAAGGGTATCACGATTGTGAATCCAATCATGTCCACGAGCACGACTAGGAACAGTATTCCCATCGGTGATTTGTCTTCGTCTGGCATCCTACCTAACGGCTACGGGAGAAAGAGGGNTTTGAGCATTGACAATGCTTCATGCTGATGGCTGGGTATCGGTTCCCTTAGAGATAGTGTCGATTACCTTAGCGAGACGCTCGACTAGGCTGACCTTTTCCTCGGCTCCGACGAGTGCGTGCTGGAGAACCTCGTCGAGCGAGTCCACGGGTAGGACCTCCACCTGCTTCTCCCACTTCTCATCCATCAGGACATCTTGCATGTTAGCACGTGGAATTACAACTCTCTCAATTCCGGACTTGGCGGCAGCCTCGATCTTGGCAGTCACCCCCCCTACCGGAAGAATCTCACCTCTAACCGAAAGCGAACCTGTCATTGCTAGATTCTGCTCTATTGGTACTCCTTCAAAAGCGCTGATTATCGCCGTTGCCATAGTAATCGATGCACTGTCTCCATCGACGTTGTGTGTTCCGGGAAACTGCACATGCAAATCGTAGTCTTTGATGTCCTTGCCAGTCAACTTCTTGACTACTGCGCTGATGTTAATTACACTCTCATTGGCTAGGTCGGACAGGCCACCTGTGGCAATTACTCTGCCCGACATACCTTGTGCCGGAGTGACCATGGCCTCGACAGGTAGGACGACTCCCGAATAATCCGAGAGACCGCTNTCTGCACCTAGTACAGCTAGTCCATTCACCCTACCCACTCTGTTACCGCTGTTTACCAGCATAGCATACTCTGCCTGTCTGTCCAAGTAGCGATCTGCTACCTGCTGCTCGAGAGGCTTGGCGATCATTCTGGCCCTAGTGACGTGCTCTGGGCCGGTCAGCTCCGCACCCTCTTCTGCGGCGAGATCGCCAGCAATTCTGACTAATCCGCCTAGTTCTCTCAGCCTGAGAGATAGTTTTCCTCTACGGCCTGCTCTCCTCTGGGCCTCCTTTAGGATGAGTGCGATTGAGCCCTTATTGAAGTGAGGAATCGCATTACCCGAGCTTTTCTTTAATTCATTTCTGACCTCTTGGGCNATGAATCTGATCAGGCGTCGGCGGTTTCTCTCAGTGTCAGGCATGTCGGTATTAACGTAAACCTCGTATCCGTATCCGCGGATACGGCTTCTTAGGGCGGGATGCATATTCTGTATGCTGTCTAGGTTACCGGCTGCGATTAGAATGAAGTCTGTTGGCACTGGCTCAGACTTGGTGAGAGCGCCGGATGAGCGCTCAGAGCGACCACTGATTGGGAGTTCCTTCTCCTGCATAGCGACTAGCAGAGCCTGTTGCTCCTCCATCCTTAGCATGCGAATCTCGTCAATGTACAGTACCCCCTTGTTTGCTCTGTGGACTGCGCCGGGCTCGACTCTCTCGTGGGCTGGAGTAGCAAGATCGGCTCCGGACTGGAACGGGTCATGCCTGACATCACCAAGGAGGGCCCCTGCAAGAGTTCCTGTTGCATCGATAAAAGGGGGCTCATCCTCCCTTTCATGCTTGATTAGAAGTTTCGGGATATTGGCATCCTCTCCTGCTGTCAGGCGAGTTCTGAGGAAAAAGTATCCGAAAACGAGGATGAATGAGCCGAAGATGAATGTAAGAATCTCTCCGCTTGAAATTGTCGCCAAAAGTAGTGCGGCTCCGATAACCAAAGCAATGAACAGTAGTGTTCTGTTTGTCCTCTCTTTCTGTATCCTGATCTGCGCTTTGCGTTCTGAGATTATTCTAGAGCCGCGGCCAGCCGGAACTGTTCTTACTCTGGGCTCGTTCTCGTCTTCCTGATTTCTGAAAACTAAGACATCCTCTAGTTGCTCACGGGGGAGGAATTCAGTCATCGATCTAGAGAGCATCGACTTACCGGTTCCCGGTTCGCCGACCATTATGACGTGGCGGCGTTGTTCTGCCGCCTTTCTGACTACAATTGAGGCCGCTTCCTGGCCGATCACTTGGTCGACCAAGTTGTCCGGAATTGGAACTTCCTCAGTCGAAGTAATCTGTACTCCGTCAATCCATTCCTCGACAGGAGTTTCACAGATTGGATCTTTGTCCTCGGACGCTCCGAAAGCAGGTCCATCCTCCCACGAATCGAGGGCATCTCCTTCCTCACTTGTTTCGTCCTGCGACTGCTCGGATTCACTCATCTACGCTCCCCCGGGGTACTGCCTGATACTCGCACCTTCTTGAAGGTGCGTCAAAGAGGCAAAGCAGAAAATATCGCTTATTGGCGCCGACGGAGGTATTCTTCGCCATAGTAGTGCCACTGTTCCATGGTCCATCCAGGAGGTAGTCCCTCAGGAGGCAGAGGAGGTATTTGTGGAGGGGGCGGTGGAATCTGCATAGAAGGGGAAGATGCTTGCACAGGAGGAGGCGGTGTCGACTGAGTAGGAGGCTCTGGTTCAAGGCCATAAGTCTCGTCCACTTCTTGCCAATTCGTATAGTCGATCGCCGCCTGTTGATTTAGGCTCTGGCGGCGTAGAACTATCGCTAGAGCCAGGACCAAAGCTGCAGACAGTAAAACCCCGATCAATAACAATCCGGTAGAGAGCCATTTGCTAATTTCGATTGTGGATTCAGACGGCTGATTTTCTTCAGTCTCGGTATCCGTCGGCTCTGCTGGTTCTGAAGCGAAAATCTTGTACTGAATCTCAGTTAGTCTGTCGAAACCATCCTGATCCTCACCAAAAACTGAGAGAGTCACATAGTCACCAATTCCCAATCCAGTTCCACTTGATGGATTGACAATGAAAGGACCGAGATTGTGGGAGATTCCCGATGAATGGCAAATTCCAGTAATCGAATTGCATACTGTCCATGTTACTCTCAAGTCACTCAACTGATGTGGCCCGACATTCTCAATGATTACCGTCGGATTGGAACCATATTCAGTAGTATCGAATGTTGCAACTAGATCGTCGTCCCACAGCAGCGGTAGGTTGTCTACTACTGTGACGGTAATCATGTATGCATTGGCATCGCCATGGCGGTCCTCGAGAGTGATTGTTACAGTCTCGATGCCGGACTCTGACCATTCCATAGTAAGAATGCCAGTTATAGGGTTGTACTGAGCTGCTCCAGGAACAAACGTGGTAGCAGTCGCCCAAATCTCTTCCACTGGGTCATCTATGTCTGCCATCCTTCCTAGAAGTTCAAGAGTAATCCTTTCTCCCATTTCGACGGTAAACTCGTCGATTCCATCCATATTCAATCTTGGAGCATCATTAACGTTCAATACGTGGAAAACAATCAATGTATCTGAGGTCTTTGAACCATCGCTGGCCCTCACTCCTATTTCGACCAACCCATTCGAGTCGTCGTCAAGTGAACTGACAGTGAGTGAATGTCCTGAAATGCTGGCCTCGACCAGAGATTCTTCAGAGTTCGAGATTACCTCCAGCGTCAGACCGGATGTTGGAATCTGATTTCCGTTGTCATCAGTATCTGAAAGGTAGCCAGTCAGGCTGATACTAGCAGAACCTCCCTCATCGAACGATTGTGTAGGTATTGGCGCCCATCTAGGGGCCCCGTTCTCAATAACATTGAACATCATCATACCAGAATTGGTATCATCACCATCGTCGATGGTAACAAACAAACCCTGTGGAATTGGATTGCCTTGGCTATCTCTTACTACCTCATCAAAGTTAACAACTATCTCCATTGAGGATGAATCCCATTCAATGAACTCAGGAGAGTTACTGTCAATGTTCAGTAGTGAAATCGGAGTTTCAGCATCGTGTACCAGTCCAATCACAGATACTCTCTCTTGAGTCTCAACCTTAACTGTCGGCATACCGGCGTAGAACGGACTATCTCCGTTCAGGACAGTGGGCAATCCGTTTCGGAGAGTAAATGCATCTTNTGAGATTAACCAGCTTCCAAGTTGACCGCTAGCATCGGCCCATCTGATTCTAAGGTCATAGTCGCCGATATCTGCAGACAATGGTGCGTTGATGGTGTGTAAGTAGCGGGCATTTCCGCCACTTCCGACTAAATCAGAAGAAACGATCCACTGATTATCCCAAGAATCGGTCCCCGAAAGAGCATAGTGCATAATCGGAATCATGGTTGTCATATCATCAACTAAATCATTTGACAAAGCAGTACTTTCGAACTGTATGCTATCGCCTCTATCGATAGTCACAGATGCTACTGCTGAAGGTTGGTTTGCAACCGGTGGCATATCATGAGGGGCGTTTTCATCGGCGTAATTGTTGGAAGAAACTCGGTCCCCCGATAGCCCCGATAATTTTGCTCGGAAAGTTGTGGTTCCAGAAGCATAAGTGTCGATGTGAGAAGTATCGAATTGAACTGTGAGTGACTGACTAGAGCCGGATTGAATGGACTGTATAGATGCCCCTCCAACATAATTTTCACTCATTCCTACTANCTCGTAAACTGAGATTTCACCTCCATCGGTGTAGTGTTCTACTCCTTCATTAGTTACCTCTACTGTTAGGTCGAGAACGTCTCCTGGAACAAAACCAGAGTTTCCGTTCTGATTATTGACGGAAAGGCTGTTGATCGCTAGGTCGACCAACGGGGTCATTCCGAGATCAGATGCTGACAGTATGCTATTGTACGTATTATGCGGGCCGTCCATCAGAGCAATAACTGGCCAGAAGTTCTCAAACTGAGTGTTTCCTCCTGCAGCTCTAACCTTGTTCAACGATACTGTCCAAGATGTCTGTACTGGATTGTTTGGCGTCAGGGTCAATTGCTCAAAGCCATTTTGATTACTGTTGAGAAGCCAGTCTCTGAAGTTGTGATGTGGCCTTACTCCATTGTCGTAGGCATCTGCTCCAATCTTCTCAGTTACAGCCGCATAGAGATATGCAACGACCGATGAAGAAGAGCCGACATATGTGGATTCTACATTGACTGTGACTTGGTTTGTCGCGCTATCCAGTACTACGGACAACGATAGGACGTAGTCGCCGGAATTAGAGCCCATGCATCCTCCGGCAGAATAGTCCGCGTCGTAGTAATTCGAACCCGCTGCACCGACCTTGTAACAGGTGCCTGACTGTGAGTCTGCAAAAGAGAAGGTAGGATATCCACTCGAAGATGCCATTACGTGGCTCCTGCGATTGATTGGCGAATCTGCGGGCCAGCCTCCTGAGGATGATTCAAAGAAAGATACGAAAGTGAAGTCCTCCGGATTTGATGACTTCAGATTATCAAGTGAGGGGGATGCACTGTTCATGCAAGGGCCGCACCAATGGGCACCGACATATTCTCCGAAAACGGGGTGACCAGGGCTGGTTGCATAAAGGGGCATTTCCCTGTCCTCTAACTGCTCTCTTTCAGGCATTTTTTCTTCTAATGCTAGAAAGCCAGTGAATGATAGCATCAGGACTAGCGTTGCTAGGGTTGTAGAGCGAAGTAAATCGCTGAATCTGACGTAATCCATCGGTTTTGGCCTAAGCGGGGACCGTATAACCATGTTGGGTCATTGATTGGACGAAATACGGCTCTTTAGAGAGCCGAAGGTATTGATTACCACCGATTCAAGCAGGTTGCATGGAGGGGGAGGCNGACGAAGAATGGGTCGCACTTCGAGAGGATGATGGTAGGGCATATCTGCTCCATCGAGCACCGGGAGAGGTCAAGGTCAAGGGACTTGGCAGATTCGATGCAAAGCAACTGCTGACCGGCTACAGTTTCGGAGACAGAATTACTGTTGGGCAGAAGTCCCTCACCGTGGTGGACCCTGCACTTCCTGAAGCACGTAGAAATATGGCTCGAAGAGCTCAGGTGATCGGTGCTAAGGATGCTGGTTTCCTAATCTCTTGGATGGGGATTGGAGTTGGCGCTCAAGTCCTTGAAGGAGGGCATGGGTCCGCCGGATTGGCGATGCATCTGGCCAATGTCCTGGGTTCGTCTGGAACTCTAATCTCTGTCGAGTCTAGGCCCGAGCACGCAGAAGTCGGTAGAGCGAATATGGNGCGTTTGGCTGAGGTAATTCCTGAGTTTCCAGAATGGCACTTAGTGGATGGCGACCTGAGTGAAGTTGGAAATTCAGTTCGTGAGATTTGCGGCTCACTAGATGCAGCAATCATCGATGTGGCCGAGCCATGGAGAATTGTGCCTGCCATCGAGCCTTTGCTTAGAGCAGGTGGCAGAGTCGCTTGTTATTGCCCCACCACTATCCAGTTAGAGAGATCTTGGGAGTCGGCCCAGAGGCAGGGATTGGTCGTAGAGTGGGNCGGCGAGATGATTGAGCGAAAGTGGGTCAAGGCGAGTAAAGGCGGAGTAAGGCCAGGTAACCAGCCAATGGGACACACGGCTTTCCTGCTAATTGCAGCAAAAATCGCCCCTCATGAAGAAGAGTGAGGCGGTATTTCTGAGTCTGATTGGTGACTTCAAGAGTAGGGTCACAGATGTGGGATGGAACTTCAGAACAATAATCAATGAATTTCTAAAATTCAACATCGTTGGAACTTTCAATTTCTTCTTCGCTTTGACCCTCTATGAAGTCCTTTATTGGGTCGATCTTTGGCCCGCCCACACAGCAGTAGCCGCTTGGGCGGTATCAACAGCTATAGGGAATGTTGAAGCCCACTTTATGCATTACAAATTCACTTTCAAATCTACATTTTCCTACTTCAAAAGTCTGAATCGGGCCTTTTGGACATATACGGGCCAACTAGTGGTCACAACATCATCCCATTACTTGATGGTCGAAGTTTTTCTCGTGCACCACAGAATTGCTTACTTGGTCAATACCTGCGTGTTCGGTTTTCTCAACTTTGTACTAATCCGCTGGCTAGCATTTCCTCCTGAACTCGACCGATCGTATCTAGAAAGATTGGTGGATGATTGAGTCTCTTGACTGATACCATTCAAAACCCCGTCCCGACACGAGAGGGGCATGAGAGACAGTAGCGGATGGATTCCTACTGCCTATCGAAGCCACACTATTGGTGATGTCACTTCAGGTGGTGCCGATATGATTGGTGATCAGGTCACCATCTCAGGATACGCAGAGACCGTACGCGGCAGGGGTGCCATCTGTTTCCTAATGTTGAGAGATGGAACTGGAAAGATTCAGGCCTTCCTAAAGAGAGACAACATGGACGAGGCAGTTTTCGATGCGATCCAGTCTGCTACCCGTGAGTCGACCATTCAAGTCACTGGTACGGTAGCTCAGAAGCGCCCTCCAAAGGTGGCTGAAGGAGAGCCGGTCCCCCCTCCTGAGTACGAAGTAAGCGTCTCTTCAGCAGCCATTCTGGCCAATGCCGCCACACCCCTACCAGTGGGAGTAACAGACGAGGTCAACGTTGGACTCGATGTACGACTAGATAATCGTCATCTAGACCTTAGGAGGGAGCATGTAAATGCGATGTTTCAGCTTCGCAGTAAGGTGCTGCAATACGGGCGAGACCATCTCATTTCAGAGGGTTTCCAAGAGATTAACACACCGAAGATAATCGCCGCTGCCGCCGAAGGCGGAACCAACCTATTCCCGATGAAGTACTTCGAAACCGATGCCTATCTCTCACAGAGCCCACAACTGTACAAACAACTGGCGGTTCTTGGCGGGCTCGAGCGCGTCTTTGAGATTGGCCCGGCTTTCAGAGCCGAGAAGCACGACACATACAGGCATCTCAACGAGTTCATCTCCTTCGACATTGAGGGCGCATGGATGAACGACGAGGATGTTATGGGTGTTCAGGAAAGAATGATTCACCACATCTGGAGTCAAGTAGCAGCCAGAGATCAAAACCTCATCGATGTGGTCAACGAATATCGATCCAGTCAGGGACAAGGTCCAGTGACAGTTGAAATTCCAAGTATCCCCTTCCCGCGTATCACATATTGTGATGCCGTTGAGATCGTAAAGTCCGGAGGTGGCGAGATTGAATGGGGTGACGACATCGAGAGTCATCACTGCGACATCATTGCTGCCCAGTACCCTGGGTTCCACTTCATCCCACGTTGGCCGATGTCGATGAAACCGTTCTATATCCATCACAAGGAGGAAGAGAAAGGTTCGTCGGGGGGGCAGTTGAGTCGTGGTTTCGACCTGAACTATGGGCGCGACGAGATGACAAGTGGCGGACAGCGAGAGCATCGAGTAGATGTCCTAGAGCAAAATCTTCGCAATATGGGACTTGAGCCAGCCGACTTCACATTCTACACNGATGGTTTCCGCTATGGTGCCCCTCCGCATGCGGGCTGGGGTTTGGGCGTGGCTAGGCTGCTGATGGTACTCACCGGTGCAGGGAATGTACGTGAGGTCGTACTATTCCCGCGAGATCGCTCCAGAGTNACTCCCTGACCGAAAATAACGGGTATCTAAGACCCCTGCGCAGAGCGGAGACATGACTAAGCCGAGATTCGCATACTTGCTCCTGAAGGAGCATCCTTACGGACGTGAGATGCTGCGCCAGATTCTGTCGGAGGGATTCATCCCTGCGATTGTGATTAGTGAGGACTCAGACATCGGAGACGAAGAAAGGGAGAAGTTTCTCAAACGTATCGAAGGCAACCCATTAGCCCCCACAATAGAGTCGCAATTGGCCGGATTGGCAGAGTCAGGAGTAGATGTTCCGCATGTTGAGGTACCAATCCACAACTCAGAGCAAGTGATGCCACACATAGCGGACATGTCTCTTGATCTAGTTGTGTTCGGAGGGACAAGAATCATCCGTGGAGAGATTCTTGACCACCCTCGAGACGGAGTGATTAACTCGCATCCGGGGCTGCTTCCCGATTGTCGTGGCTCTGCTTCGCCTGCCTGGAGTGTCTATCATGACATTCCAATCGGCTCATCGACGCACTTCTGCGACAATGGAATAGACACCGGAGAGCTGCTTCTGAGAAGAGAGGTTTCTGTCAAGAGGGGCATGACATACGAAGATCTGTGCTACGAGACACTAGTTTTAGCGGGCGTCCTGATGAAGGAGGCTCTAATGGCGTACGAAGCCAAGGAGTGGGATGATATGCGCATACCACAAGGTGAAAGCGAACACCCTACCTTCCGCAACGCGCCGGAGGAGGTTCTTGAGGTAGTGGACCAGAANCTGAGGGACCAAACTTATGCNCACTATGTGGATTAGGTGATTAGATGGAAGAGTTACTGAATGAAAGATTTCCGTTCGCTGAAAACTCGCTTGCGGGTCAAACTGCTCTGGTATGTGGTGCTTCAAAGGGCATCGGACGTGCTTGCGCGTTGATGCTTGCTCGTGCGGGCGCTCGCGTCATAGCGTGCGCTCGCTCGCAGAGTGATCTAGACTCATTGGTTGCTGAGATGTTTGGTGAAGGCCATGAGACCATAGTTCTGGACCTTGAGGACATTGAAGCTGTGCGAAATGCAGTCTCATCGATGGGGATCGTTCAGATAATCGTGAATAATTCTGGAGGACCCCCTGGCGGGGCTCTCTTAGAGAATACACTCGAAGACTTCGATGGACCGTTTCGGAGACACTTACACGCTGCGCATACCATCATTCAGATGCTTGCTCCTGGTATGGGAGAGGCTGGTAGCGGTAGGATTGTCAATATCATCTCGACGTCAGTGCGCGAGCCAATTGACAACATCGGATTATCGAATACTCTCAGNGGAGCAATGGCATCCTGGTCCAAGTCGCTGTCACGCGAACTTGACCCTTGCATAACCATCAACAATATACTTCCCGGATTCACCGATACTGACCGTTTAGGATCTCTGGCCTCATCGATTTCCGAAAGGACTGGTGCCTCAGTAGAAGATATCACTGAGGGCTGGCTTGGTGGGGTCCCGATTCAACGGCTGGTCGACCCATTGGAGACTGCCGTTGCCGTCACTTTCCTTTGTCTGCCCTCAAGCGGGGCGATTCGCGGAGTTAGTCTGGCTGTCGACGGCGGCAGGATGAGGTCAATCTGATTGGTGATGCGCTTGCGCTTCGACATCTTCTTCTCGATATCGCAGACTCCAGATACCAGTGGTTACACTCCAAGCGAGAGTGAGATGTTCGCCAACTTCTTCGAGCAAGTCGAGTTGGCTGACGAGTTGGGGTTCGGAGTAGGATGGGTGGCTCAAGCTCACCTCTCTACTGAGGTGCAGAAGCGGAACTCGAAGCCTGTAGTGCCCCATTATCCTGGAGAGGTCGGACTCTGCACCGACTTCTTCCAGGTTGCCCGGGAGATGTTTGCTCGGACCAAACGAATGGATGTGGGCAGCGCAGTGATGTCGATTCTGGCTTCTGGTGGCCCGATTGCTCAGGCCGAGAGAGTCGGTTCGTTCCTTGCTCTACATGGGCTAAATTCAGATGAGTCGCGAAGATTGCATATTGGATTCTCAGCCGGGCGTTTTGAATTCATGGCACGCCCTTACGGAATAGTGCCGCGCGATGCTGTTGAAGAGGTNGCTTGGCCAGCACTCAGAGGCCAAATATTTGCAGAAGCATCCGAGATATTCCTCCGTCTTCTCAAAGGCGAAGTAGTGTCTAGTGATATGATTCGGCCTACCATTCTGACTCGAGGCAATTTCCGCTCCGACGAGGACTGGGAGAGGGTTCAGCAGGTTACAGTCTCAGAGAGAGGGTTGGATTCAAATCCTGGCTCAATAGAGATTGACAGGAGGTACGAGTTTGAAGAAATCAAGACAATTCCACAGAATTGGCGCAGAGAACTGCTCAACCTCGTCTTAGGAAGTCANGACCCCGTCCTGCAAGTCGAAGTCAACAAACAAATGCCAGTGCAGGTCTTCAACCTCAGCATCACTCCTCCGCACGTAATCAATCAAACTCACGAGAGAATGGCTGAGAATTACCATCCAGACGGCGGGACTTGGAATCGTAGCATGATGCCCAGAACCATCATGGTGTTCGTCAACGACGAAGCGGGCCTCACTCCTGAACAGCAGGATACTGCAGCGATGCAGGAGGCTAAGACTGCTCTGGAGACCTACTGGAGTGCCCTAGAAGGGACAATCGATCCATCCAAGATCGAGAAAGCTACAGATAATGCAGTAATTGGAAATATCGAAACTGTGAGTCAGCAGATTATCGAGAGATTTCATCCAGAAGACCGTCTGATGTGCTGGTTCGACTTCTTCAACCATGATAGTGAGAGAGTGATGAGGGACATGGCGGCATTCATGACCAAGGTCGCACCGCGAGTGAACGGGGGCGAGTGAATGAGTGAGGATGTCGAAGAGCAACCATCTAGCGTCTCTCCTGGAAGGCCTGGCTCGGCAGTCTATCCCACCAACCCCCTAGGAGAACAATATGAGGGGATTGCAACGGGGCGAGATGTCGAGTGGGAGCCTCTAGTGGATTTTCGGCGGATGGATGTCAGTGAGAATACCATTCATGGTGCGATTGCTTGGGCCCATGGGACCGAGATAATCCACTCCTTCGGAGGAAATGTTCTCGTCTACGGGCGCTCTATGATGAAACCGCTGATGATGAAGACGTTCAAGGATGCACTGTCTGAAGAGGGTTTGAGCGGTGAGCAGTTGGCTATATCTTGCTCGTCTCACAATGGCGATACAGAGCATGTTGCAGCGGCACAGTCACTTCTTTCTGAATCGGAATGGGGATTGATGCAATGTCCTCTTGACGTGCCGCTAATTCAGTTCGGGCGGCAGGTTAGGCGCCCGCGCAGATGGTTCCACACCTGCTCTGGTGAACACGCGGCGATGCTCAAGGCTCTGCGTAGAATGGGAATAAACCGGGCTGGCTACACCTTGCCGAGTTCACCTTGGTTCCCGATGTACTTAGATATCCTCAGAGATATGTTGGGAGATTCCAACTGGGAGCCGCAGAGAGTAGCTAAGGACGGATGCGGACTGCCCACCGTATCCAACACGGTGGACGAGTTGGCAGTTCTCTTCGCGGGCCTAGCCAGAGAGAAGGACGATGACTGGATCTGGGGCGCAATGAATGACCATCCAGACCTGATTGGCGGGTTTAACCGCTTAGACTCTACCTGTCTGAAGGCAGGCGAAGGTAGGTTGCTTGCCAAGGAAGGAGCCGATGGACTTCTCGGGCTCTCAATAATCCATCCTGATTGGCCCGAAGGACTTGGAATAGTGATCAAGATAGCTCANGGATGGAATAGTCAAGCCACTTGGTATGTTGCCAGAGCGGTCCTAGGGGTGCTGGGAATTCAACTCAGAAATCCATACCCTCTACATCGGCAGAAGGCCTTCATAGTACCCAGAATCGTTCCTCCTCAGTATCTCGAAGTTCTAGAGGGCGTAGTAACTTGGGATGAGTGGGATCCAGACCGTGACAGATTCACAATGGACTGGAAGGAATACACCGAGGCGATGACTAGATCTGATCCATTCTCCAATGAGGGNATGGAGGGTTCATGATGGACCTATGCAATTACGTC
This sequence comes from Methanobacteriota archaeon, assembly GCA_002727275.1. Taxonomy (GTDB): domain Archaea; phylum Thermoplasmatota; class Poseidoniia; order Poseidoniales; family Thalassarchaeaceae; genus Thalassarchaeum. Next base: position 4,464 of record PBWO01000016.1, on the reverse strand, counting down.
GGAGGCGAGTTCGTCTGTCATTCGGGAGAAGAGTGGATGCATGTGCTTGAGCCAGCAACCGGACAACGATTTGCCCGAGTTCCTCTTTCCACTGCAGAAGATGTCGATACGGCGGTCGCTGCGGCGCGTGAGGCGCAGCCTGTTTGGAGTTCCCTAAGCATCTCAGAAAGGGCAGACTGGCTAGACCGAATCGCCGATGCACTCGAGTCTCGCTACGAGGATATCGCATCCTTGGAAAGTCGTGATACAGGCAAACCGATTTCTCTCGCCAGAGCAGTTGATGCGCACCGCTCTGTATTCAACTTCCGATTCTTTGCAGACCTCCTCCGAGAGCAGGAACAGGAGATNTTCGAAATGGAGGATTCTACCAACTTCGTAGTTCACAAACCAGTGGGAGTAGGTGCTCTCATTACTCCTTGGAATCTCCCACTCTACCTGCTCTCTTGGAAGGTCGCACCCGCGATTGGGATGGGCAACTGTGTAGTCTGCAAACCCAGTGAGCTAACTCCTATGACTGCCGACCTGCTGATGCAGGTGATTCACGATATCGGACTACCAGCAGGAGTGGTCAACCTAGTCCACGGTGACGGAGCTGGGGCGGGTGCGCCACTCGTCGCCCACGAAGATGTCGACCTAGTCTCCTTTACTGGCGGTACCGACACAGGGCAGAAAGTTGCCGCATCAGCCGCCCCTTCATTCAAGAAACTAAGTTTGGAATTAGGTGGGAAGAACGCCAGTATCGTATTCGCAGACTGTGACATGGAGAAGACTGTTGCAGGTGTAGTGAGGGCAGGTTTCCTAAATCAAGGACAAGTTTGCCTGTGCGGCTCTCGTGTATTAATTGAGGAATCAATCTACGGNGATTTTCGTGACCGTTTTGTGGATGCTGTCGAAGCGATGCGCGTGGGTGACCCATCGGACGAGACTACAGAACTTGGAGCATTGATCTCAAGCGAGCACTTGGAGAAGGTGAGNGGGTATGTGAAGTTGGCAAAGCAAGAAGGAGGGTCTCTTTTGACAGGAGGAANACCATGCCTACCATCCGGCTTTGAGCAAGGTAACTGGATGGCCCCTGTAGTGATAGAGGGTTTGAGTCCGGACTCGCGATGCTCNACCGAGGAGATATTCGGACCCGTAGTTACACTTCACCGATTCAGTAGTGAAGAAGAGGCCGTGGCCATCGCTAATAATACCCGATACGGACTGGCCGGTAGTGTCTGGACCAGCGATCTAGAGCGTGGCAAGAGAGTGTCTGAATCTCTCGAAACCGGAATGGTCTGGGTCAACACTTGGTTGCACAGAGACCTGCGAGTACCGTTCGGCGGAGTCAAGGATAGTGGAGTGGGGCGTGAAGGTGGCAAATGGAGTCTGGGCTTTTTCTCCGAGGCCATGAACGTGTGTGTCAAACACGATTGATTCAGCAACAGTCAAAGTCCGCTCTAGGTCGAGCGGAGGCAATGCCACCTGCAGGCATCGTCGGTCTAGGGGCGTATGTGCCCCCCAAAGTGATGACCAATCACGACTGGGCCGAATTAGTCGACACCAGTGATGAGTGGATTTCCATCAAGACAGGTATGAAAGAGCGTAGAATTGCCGCCGATGACGTCTGCACCAGTGACCTAGCAGTAAACGCTTGCAAGCAAGCCATGGATGAGGCAGGAATCGGCCCTGAAGATGTAGACTTACTAATCTTAGCCACATCCTCTCCAGATGTTCCTCTCTCTTCTACGGCCGGAATAACCCAACACAAATTGGGTTGCACAAATGCTGCCGCCTTCGATGTGAATGCTGTGTGCGCTGGCTGGGTGCACGCTCTGGATATCGGGGCGCGCTTCGTCGGTACCCCTGGATACGACAACGTGCTGGTCGTGGGTGCCGAAGTNTACAGCCGTATTCTCAACTGGGAGGATCGTACAACTTGCGTCCTCTTCGGCGACGGCGCCGGGGCAGCCGTCCTTCAGCAAGTGGACGAGGGCAGGGGCCTACTTGGAAGCTGGATGATGTCCGACGGCGCCGGAGCCGGGGTCATCGAAATCCCGGCGGGCGGGGTCAAGAAACCGATTCCGTCCCCGGGCTTCGAAGATGGGGAGCAGTACTTCCACATGGACGGGCCTGCGGTTTGGGATTTTGCGACCGAAGCCTTTCCCCAAGCGGTCAGGGCCGTTCTAGAGAGAACTGGTCATTCGATAGAAGACGTCGCCATGATTATCCCTCATCAGGCCAACCTGAACATCATCAAGGCAGGAATGGAGAATCTTGGGTTGCCGATGGAAAAGACGTTTACGAACCTACAGAAGTATGGCAACACGGCTGGAGCGAGTGTGCCCATCGCCTTGCGTGAGGCGCGTGATGAGGGATTGATAGAATCAGGCGACCTTGTGATTACTGTGGCCTTTGGCGGTGGGTTGGCTTGGGGTGCAAATGCAATCATTTGGTGAGTCAGTTTCTACTCCTTACTCCTCTTCATAATAGTCATCCCTAGTCCTCGACTTTGAGTAGGAGGTCGCTGCGAGTATCACAATAGCGGCCACGACCAAGTCGATTATTACGTCGACTTGGGTCTGATATCGGGCCATGGTCTTGATTACATCCGAATTGTCACCGGTGCCATCGCCGTCCGAGTCCAGCCACTCGGAGGGGTCATTGGGGAATGCATCGTCTTTGTCGGAGTAACCGTCGTCGTCGGTATCAGAATCCATCGGATCGGTGCCAATGTCGTACTCCCGGATGTCACTGAGACCGTCGTTGTCATCATCAACGTCGGCGTTGTCGCCCTCGCCGTCACCATCGTTGTCATCCTGTTCAGAGGGGTCGAAGGGGAAGATGTCGTCCACGTCTAAGCGCCCGTCGTTGTCATCATCAGTATCCTCGTCGGAGTCCCTACAGCCGTCGTCGTCCCTGTCTTCGACTAGACCACTCAGCCAACCCTGAACTCCGGGGCTGCAGAAGTCGTCCTGATCGGGTTGCCCGTCGTTGTCATCGTCCTCGTCCTCGTAATCGGGGATTCTGTCGCCATCAGAGTCCAGATGGCAGTCCTCGAAAGAGTCGGAGCCCGTGTCAAACGTCATGAAGCTCTCCGGGCAGGCCTCCGGATTTGTGCTGGCATACCCTGAGGCGTAGTAGTCCATGGGTGCGGCCGTCTGTACTGTGGAAGCCTCCGAGCCGACGAAATGGCCTGGGTTGGCCTCAATACAGGATGTCTGTCCGGACGATGGCTGGTACGTCCCAGATGAGCAGGCTGTCGGTTGGATGCTTCCATGCTCGGGTGTGAAGTAACCAGGATTAGCGTCGATACATGCGCTGGAATTCAAAGATCCGTGCTCTGTATTGTAGGTCCCTGACTCACAGGCAACCTGCTCGTAAAGCCCGTAGTCTGGAGCATAATGCCCGGGCTCAGCATCGATACATGCAGTCTGCCCGTAAGAGGGCTGGAAGGTGCCAGGCTGACAGGGAATCTGGAAATTCATCGCTGAACTGTCAGTGAAATAGCCGGGATTGGTATCTATGCAGTTGTCAGAAGTGGTCGAGCCACTGTTCGGATTGTAGGTCCCGGGCAAGCAAGCTGTCTGACTCATGGCCCCCTCTGTGTCGACGTAATGTCCTGCATCAGCGGAGTGGCAGAAGTCTGTACTTGCATTGGGCTGATACGTTCCCTTTCCGCAAGGAATCTGCGAGATAGAGGCGTACGAGTTCACGAAGTACCCGGGTTCGGCATCCAAGCAGGATATCTGGCCCGATTCAGGCTGGTATGTTCCCGGTGTACACTCTCTTTGATTGTACGAGCCATTAACATCCGTATAGTAACCTGATTCGGCATCCAAGCAATCGTCGGGGCTGTGAGATCCTTCCGAGGGGTTGTAGGTCCCAGCTGAGCAGGCGGTTTGGTTGACTGCAGCGGGCTGGTCTACATAGTGACCGGCCGAAGCGTCGATGCACGAAGTCCGGCCATAGTATGGCTGGTAGGTGCCAATAGGGCACTCAAACTGCTGCACAGACGCATTGTTTGGAACATAATGCCCTTGCGATGCCTCGATGCACCCATACCCTCCAGTCGATGGTTGGTAAGTTCCGGGGTAACAGGCGGTTTGGTTCTCCGACCCGTAAAACGCGACGAAGTATCCAGCACTCGCCAACACGCACGCTGAGGAGCTGGTGGAACCAGAATCCGGGTTGTAGGAACCTGCAAGACATGCTGTCTGATTGCTAGAAGCAATCGAATCGACATAGTGCCCCGGCGATGCTTCGTAACAGTACGTCCTGCCATAGTCGGGCTGGTAGGTCCCAAGCTGACACTCTGACTGCTGGGTGGCCGCAGGCGTACTGACATAGTGTCCCGGAGATGCGTCGATGCATGACGATTGACCTGTGCTTGGCTGGTAGGTACCAGTAGTACATGCTGTTTGGGATGTGGCAGCAGTGGTATCTACGTAATAGCCGGCATCAGCATCCAAGCATGAGGATTGG
>PBWO01000015.1 GCA_002727275.1 Methanobacteriota archaeon | reverse complement strand
ACGACATCACCACCACCTCGCCCGACTCCACTGTCACCCTCAACAACGCAGAACCCCCATCCTGCTGGTGTATCAGAGGTTGCGATATCTTCTCCTGATCTGCCACTAGAACCATCAACATAGATGTATAGTGGTGAATTGGACATCTTTAGTCTCCAATCAGGCCAGAGTATGTTTCCGCGTCGAGTAGACCTTCGACCTGAGAGGAATCGTCCATGATTAGTGTGAAAATCCAGCCTTCCCCATAAGGATCCCGATTGATTATCTCAGGTGCATCCTCAAGCGACTCGTTCGACTCGACAATCTCTCCAGCGATAGGCGCATAGATCTCGCTGACCGATTTGACCGATTCGACGCTGGCACAGGGCTCCATGGCACCCATTTTGGCACCAACCTCAGCCAGCTCCACCCAGACCACATCTGTAAGCGCATCTTGGGCGTAGTCTGTGATGCCTACTATGGCTCTGTTGCCTTCAATTCTAATCCATTCGTGAGACTCGGTGTAATACAGGTCATCTGGTACTTCGCTCATGTTTCTCGTGCCTCGGTACTACATTCAGGGAGTGAAGGTTTCGATGCTCACTCTTCCTCACCCAGTGACTTCTCAAGGTGTTCTTTCTCCATCTCTGCCCAAGCCGAACCCATACTGGAGACATCCGCCTCTTGCTGTTCTTGTTGCAATCGCTCTAACATCACATCCTCTCCCTCTCGGCTGATGATAGAATCCAGTCTTGAAGATCCGTGAGGCCTATCTCCTAGCCAGCCGATGTATGCTTGGAGTAACGTGGTGAGAATCGCAAGTACTGCGAAGACNGGTGCGAATGAGGAATCGACTGGCGATTCGTTTGAGAGCAGCGATATCCTACCTTCTGCAAGTGATAGAGCAGTAAGCAAGTATAACGGTACTGCGAACCCTATCAGAACCCTGCGAGTTCGANCAGCCGGGGAATCCATGGGTGCCCAACGGCATTCTACGAATAACTTGACCGCAGATTCACGGCTTCTCGCTAATCAACTTGAGTACCTTGTATGGAAGTAGGGCCCGGTTAACAGGAGTTACTTCGAGGATACGACCGTCATCGCGTCTTCGAATGTCCTGCAGAAGCGGGTGACGACTCTTCTTGTGCAGAGTTAGTAGAGTGGGCATATCGTAATCCAGAGCTTCCCTAACAGCATCAACGAAACCCTCACTCTCCACGGTGAACTTGCCGACCTCATCAATCACTAGCACCTCACAGTTTCCAACCGCGTTGCGGATTGCAGGAACCCCTACTCTATCTATTTCAGTGGGATCAATACCATATCCGAGAATTCTTGTTCGCGAATCTATTTCGCGGTGAGCCATCACTCCACTCTCCCCGGTAGAGATGTCGATGCAGGCGTAACCAACCCGCTCACCNTCCTCGATAATCGCTTCACTCCTCATTCCGCCAATGACACTAGAATCAGTATGCGAACCGCGCTCCTCGAGCAGCATACTGACTACCTTGTCCAGTACGGCTGACTTACCTGAACGAGGCAGTCCTGTGATGCCAATCTTCGGGTTGATTCCCATTACTTCTGCCTCTTNTGCCAAAGCTTGCGCGATGGAACGCTCCGCTTACCGAGCCTTCGGATAATAGACTGTTTGGTCAAATGTTGCGATTTCGCTGATAAATGGAATTGTTTTTCCTAGAAATGCCCTGAAGTAGGGAGTTTACTGCCTCAATTCGTAATTCAGGGTACCGTCTGTGGATGGAGGGGGCAGAGGCAATCTCTCAATCTCGTAATTATTGACATTATTATTCGCAGCCCATGCTCTTGACCACAGGTCTAGAGCATCTGAATTGAGTTGTTCGGCTAGAGATAGTAGGCCTTGATCCACTCCCCCGTGTTCTTCAGCCAGACCGTCAAGAACAACCTCAGGCAACTCGAGATAGTTGACNGAGTTACCCAGCACGCAATCAGGTGGGACAACAGCCCAGCGAAGGCGACGCTCCTTTTCGGCGTTCACAATGGCCTGACAAGCCACACGTGACACCCCTTTGGCTTCGATTGCACCCGTCCATAGGGCGTGCCCTCTCTCTACTGCATCATCTTCGATACTAGCATCATAGGCCGGGTGTCGGATGCTGATCTTACCTTCTTCAAGTAGGAAGTGACTACCTCTGATGAAGGGGACTCCGTCACTATCTTCGCCCCAGCCCTCGATGTCTGAGGACCACTTCGATTGGTCGACCTCGCCNACNCTGACTCGAATCGGCTCATCGCTCGGATTCAGCCAGTTGCCTTCCTCCCCTAGCCTTGGCTGATCTGCAAGATCACCAATTGCCTTGAGTACAGCTCTTCTCGAGAACTCATCGCGTGGCATTCGGGGAACAGCCCAAGTCATATCGGTCCAGACCGACCATGGCCCACGTTCCATCTCGATGAACGGTGAACTATTATCCAGCCCGGACTTAGTAGATATGTCATCGGCTCGCAACGGCCCAAAACTTGTCATCATCTCGGTCTTACCTCCTACCTCTATACCGATCACCGAAACACCTTGTGATGTTCCTGGGAAGATTCTTTGAGATTCAGGGAAGGACCACGAGGATAACCATTGGTTCTGCTCTACAATCATCTTACGAAGAGCCACACTACTTTTCTCTCTTAGGACAGTGTTTGGGACAATCATGCGGACCTTACCCCCCTCCATGACGAGCTGAATTGCTCGCTCGATGTATAACCTGTACAGATTCACATTGCCTCTCAAGGCAGAGAACCTCTTTCTACCATCGGCCTCGCTGGTGTTGCGCAACGATTTTGACAATTTCTTTCTCAATTCGCTCCCTTCAGGGTGACCTCTGAAACGGTCCTTTATGCGCAGCCACGGGGGTCTGCTGACTAGCAGACGAGGAACCTCTTGCCAAGGCCATTCATCTCTTAGAGCATCTAAATGCTTGACGCTGCCCTCTAGAATCTCCTCGGCTTCTTTTCGGCCTATGCGCTCGAATCCGCCGTCTCCTTGTAGGTCCACTAGGTCCGAGCGTGCGAGCACTAGCAAGATTCGTCTGCGAGCGCAGGTCACTGCGATTTGCGAAGAGTCAGCCATCTGTAGTCCGCGGAGCAGCCTAAGAGTGTCCTCTCGGGCTTGCTCGGGCGATAGATCCTCGCATCTTGAGACGTGAATTTTGAATAAACAACCCGGAACAACTCCGCCAGCCACCGCTGGATCAGAAAAGGGAACAGGAATCCCAGTGCGTGTAACCTCGCCCGCCTGAATAGCCTCCTCAGAAGCCTCCTCGGAGCCGCTGAGAGCAGACCGATTGAGCTTCTCAGCGTAGGCCCTGAATCCCGGCGGCATTGCTGCGAGAGACAGGGTTGCTGGTGGTTCCTTATTGCTCTTTGAGTGACCTCTTAACTCGTCAGCCAACACTGCACGAACCAATCTATCAGGGGTGGAGTAGGCACCTCTAGGTGAGCGCCCATCACTGACCGCCTCGTATCGGGCCAATAGGTGTTCTAAGACCGCCCCCGGATCTGAGATCAGACCGGCTGGAAGAGTTGGCCATGAGCCCGGCATAGTGGCAGCAATTGGCAGTTTGTGAATGACTGCCTCCTCCCATGAATCAAGCCACCTTTCAAGTTGCTCGACACGATTCGGACAAACATGATCCAGGCGTGCGTACCAACCCGAAGCGACACTTGACATGGTACTACGTTTGGCCGACTCGTTGCCCTTCTTTGAAGGGCACGGTTGGCTGTTGAATCGAGTTGTCAGCGCCTTAACTGTTCAATCCGAAAGAATCCTCTTCCAATTCGATGATTACTCGTCGATGCAGTAGCCATGTTACCGCTTCATCAATTTCATCTGTTCTGATTCCGAAACCCTCCAATTCGGCTACGAATCTGTCGAAATGGAGTTGTTCTTCTCCGCGCTCAATCGATTCTTCAATGAGTCCCAGAATGTGTTCTGAGACGATGGCTAGGAACGGATCATCATCAGCATCGAGAGAACCAAAGTCAACAGCCGCCTCTCCTTCTGTCTGAGATTCCTGCAAATCTTCCTGTTCAGCATTCTTCTCGTAAACGTCGAAGAGATTCTTCTGGTGAGGGTCCATCCATGTCGAACGCTCTACGACTTCGCGCTGACGCCGCAACCTCTTGACTAGGGTTTCAATTCGGTGCAACCTCTGTTCCAATCGTAGCCTTTCTCTTCCTAGATGACTCTCTACCAATTCCAACTCTTCCGTCGCCCTCTTGTCCAACCATTTGGAAAGGTCCCAAGAAGGATCCAACCTCAACATGGTCTCCCAGAGCCTCGCAACAGATTCAGGTAGAGACCTGACGTCTATTCGTGGGCTCCCACTTCCATCCTCAGGCTGACGTTCCATGTAATACCGGTTCGTATTGACCGTCTATCAAGTATCGCCTAGAACCAGCAGAGAATCCGAGGGTTGGATTGATGAATGAAAAGCAGGTGCCGGGACCGTGAGCCGATACCGTCTGACCGTCCTCCCCGGCGATGGCACGGGGCGAGAAGTAATCGCAGAGGCGATGCGCATAGTTGAGACCCTAGAGGCAAATAGCCCACTATCTTTCGATGTGACCGAGATCCCGTGCGGCGGGCAATACTATCTCGAGACCGGCATGGAGTGGCCAGAGGGCTCGTTTGAGCAATGCAGAGATAACTCCGATGCAATTCTTCTAGGAGCGATAGGGTGGCCCGATGCGAAACTGCCTAACGGAGATAATGCCGGTGCACAATGTATTCTTGGACTCAGATCCGGACTCGATCTCTATGCCAATGTCAGACCAGTCAAACTCTACCACGGTGTTCAACACAAGGTGCACGGAATCTTCTCCGATATATGGGAGTCTGATTTGGTTGATATGGTACTAATTAGAGAGAACACCGAGGGCCTATACCACAGCCTACTGAGACGTTCGGCGCAAGCGGCAGTTGGCGCTAAGGACGAGCCAATAACTATCGAAGAATTCCCTGGTCTTGAGGGCGAAGTCGCTTGGGATCCAAGGCCGATTTCCCGCAACGGTTCTGAGAGAGTAATCAGGTTTGGTTTCGAACTCGCTTCCCGTAGAGAGAGGAAATCAGGAACCCGGCAGAACATGACCTGCGTTGACAAGAGCAACGTATTGCGCGGATGTAGGTTGTTCAGACAAATCTTTGATGAAATCTCTGAGGAGTACCCAGAAACCAATGCAAACCATGCGTTCATCGATGCTTTCACTATGTGGCTAGTCAGGGATCCAGAAGATTTCGATGTGGTAGTGCTGCCCAACATGTTCGGGGATATTGCAACCGACCTCGCCTCAGTTTTGCAAGGAGGTTTAGGTATGGCGGCCAGCGCCAATATCGGCGATAACCACATGCTGTTCGAACCCGTTCATGGTTCGGCCCCGAAGTACGCCGGCCTAGACAAAGTAAACCCAATTGCTGCAATCTCTTCTGTCCAATTGATGCTGGAAAACCTAGGGGTGCGACACGACGATGAGGACGCCACAATCTGCGGCGAGATTCTCGAATCCGCCTTGGCAACGCATCTTTCTGAGGGGGGTCCAACTACCTACGATTTGGGAGGAGATGCTAGCACGACTGAGGTCGGCACAGCAATCTCAGAGCGCTTCGAGGCTCTTTTGAAAGAGCACTACTCCTGATTACACTGAGGTCCGAGCCATTACGGCCAAAGAATCGTTGAGAACTGCTCTATTGTCCCAATCAGTCGGTTTAGCATCACCTTTGACAACTTCAATCAATAGAATCGATGCCACCCTTGCAACTTCATCCACTACTGTTACAGTTGCAGTCATGGCAGTCCGAGATAGTGGATTTAAGTCGACAACCAGAACCTCTTTCCCCAGCTTAATGAGAGCCTCACACCGATCCCCATCCTCAAGAGGAACCAATACTGTATCGGCCCTACCTATCCCTTCACGGCAGCACACTGATCTGGGCCCATCTAGGCCTGAAATCGTATCATCTGGAGAGCTTCCCAGCAATGCGACTGAGGATACCGCCTCCGACCAGTCTCCCCCCCAACCATCTGGCGCAGGGCCGCGCGCAACTTCCTCGGCTTGCTGTTTGAGCCTTTTCAGTAAACCCTCAACTCTTTCTGGAGTTCGATAGTACAGATTGACTTCGATAGGGCAGCCAATGACTGCAGCGACCCGAATCAGGTCAGGGCCGGCCAGTACGACCGTGTTTCCGTTGACCGAGATGACAGGATTATTGGCGGTCATGAGTCTAGCAGCCATCTCTCTAATCGCCAGTCGCGCTGATTCAGATGTCTCCTCCCCAAGCAGATAGTCGAATGCCTCTCCTCTCCCGTGTGCAATCATCGCAGATTCTGCCAACAGTCCTTCGGAGGCTGCATCAGCCAGGGCCTGTCTAGCAATCAGAGACGCCTTTCGAGGATGACTGTCTGGAATATCGCCCAATCTAACGCCCCCTGACCAGCATCGATAAATCGAGCGGAGAAACACCAAGATTCAGACGACTGGATGACACCACATCGATTCCACTTTCTGCCCATTTAGACAGAGATTCAATTGTAACTCCGCCAGAGCCTTCCAAGACACAGTTCTCTCTCAGGCCCTCGTTGACCAGTGAGCTAACCACTTCTCCAGCCTCAGACGGACCCATGTTATCGAGCATAAGAACCAGTCTACCTCCTCTTCGGCCCCATGCTTTAGCCGCAGCCATAGCCTCTTCGCCACTCCTGACTTCAACGGTGGTGAATGAATCACACTCCGGGGACAGACCAGAGACTATCCTGGAGATAGCATCAGGAGAACACTCGCTATCTTCAGACATTGCAGCGATGTCATTCTCTTTGAGCATCAAGGCATCGCCACGATCTAGTCTATGGGTAAGGCCTCCACCAATGTGAATGGCCCATTTGTCGAGAAGCCCCCAAGCCGACTTGCGAGTGGCAGCTACCTCCAAAGAGCCCGCTGCCAAACACCATTGCGAGGTATTTGTCGCTATCCCTGACAATCTACCGATGAGATTGAGAAGTATCCTCTCAAGCCGCAGCAGGCTGCTAGCGGGGCCCCGAACTACTGCTACACAAACACCCGGAGACACCTCTCCACCTTCTTCGAGAAACCACTCAATAGAACAAACAGGGAAATGCAATTCAAGTAACCGGTCTGCTGCAGAATTACCACACAATATTCCAGATGATTTTACTATCAATTCTGCCTCGACTAGTGTATCAGGTCCTCCTCCTCCACCATGCTCATCGGCCAGCATAGAGCCGACCCATCTATCCATGGATTCGGTGAGCATAGCCGAAGGCCCAGCCTCGGACCAAAGCATTGAGGAACGGTCATGCGGCAACTCGCTCACACCACTACGTGTCGAAACCCCTCCTTCAAGGGTCCGAAACGTCATTTGACCACACCTCTTCGCGAATTCGATGCGTAGCATTGTCGTCGGGGGCGGAGTCGCAGGTCTGGCCGCGTCAGTCCAATTGGCAGCCGACGGCCACGAAGTGATGCTGGTAGAGCAGCGAAACACCCTAGGCGGCCGCGTCAGGATGAGAGAGAAATCAAGTTGGCTGCTTGACCCGGGCTTACACCTACTTCGACGCAAGGGCGCGATGAATCAACTGCTCAGGAAACTTCGGGCACCCAGAGTTCTGGGTCAGAGATGGGATGAACGAAATTTCAATCCGATTGGATGCGACATGAGGCGCGCGCTGGAAACCCTGACCACAATGTCAAACAAAAAATTGAACGTCAAAAACCCACAATTTGTGATACCACGCGGAGGATGGTCTAGCCTAGTGGGTAGGATGATTGCCGCTGCTAATCAGGTCGGCGTGACTTTCGATACCGGCAATACCGCAGAATCACTAATATTGGACTCTGGCAACATATCCTCAGTCAGAATTTCGGGTAAGAATGTCAATTGCGACGCAGTCATACTTGCCACCCCCCCTGGCATTAGCGCTTCACTTCTGGATACGGCAGGACTGGACATTTCCCCTCTCGAAGCATGCACCGAGCACAGAGTGGCAGCGCTGGACGTTGCCCTCGAAGGAAGGCCCATGAGGCCACACTCAGGTCTGTTTGATGAGGAATCGGGAATCATCGCGGTGGACATGACCTCACCTGATCGCATCCCGGAAGGTGCAGACCCTACTTCCTGCACTATTCTCCATGCCGTCAATCTATCAGGCGACGGGCCCGACGCACTTACCCGGATTAAGGAACTACTCGACTCTCGGTGCTCGGGATGGAGGAACATGACCTCAGTTAGACGCTCGACTGATTCGGTGATGCTGCACCCCTGCTCACATGAACAGCGCGTAGAGGCGTCCATGCACATTAGTGCTGGAATTGGGCTCGCAGGAACCCATGTTGTCTCCGACTATTTTCTGAGTGACGCTGCCGTGGATACAGGCAGGGCCGCTGCCAAGGAACTCACTAAGACTCGCTAACGTCCAGACTCGACTCCGCTGCAGCAAGGCAGGCCAGCAAATCATCGACAGTCGAGCGAACAGTCTCTAACTTTTCACCGGAAACCGTAATCTTCAGTTCGGCAGAATCTCCTTCTCCTGAAATTTTGGCTTCAAAGGAGTCTGGATCATCGGGCGAGATAGCCGCCAGTAGACTACGGGCTCGCTGCTCGCTGCCGAACCATACGACCTCAGCTTCAATCCCGCTCATGAATCGGGATCGACACATCAGTTTTCGCTGCTCCGGTCGCCGCCTTCTTGAATAAGAACCCTCTCGCCAAAGCATGACCGACTCGATACCTCCAATGATTACAGCGGAATCCGTGGCATCGGGTCATCCTGACAAACTCTGTGATGCAATATCGGACGCGATTCTCGATGCCTGTCTAAGCATCGATTCCAATGCAAGGGTGGCAGTAGAGACGCTGGTTAAAGGAGTCGAAGGTAAGGCTGCAATCGTTCTTGCCGGCGAGGTCACTTTGAACGGCGAGGCGCCTGATTACGAGGCCGTAGCTCGAGACACCGCCGCGTCAATAGGTTACGATGACCACACCATCGGTATGGACGCAACTTCCACTGATCTTTGTGAGGTTCACACGTTCATCACGACTCAATCTCAGTACATCAGCCAAGGTGTCGATGGAGACATAGATTCTCAGGGAGCCGGCGATCAAGGTATTATGTTCGGTTTCGCCTGCAACGAAACCGAGGACACCGACGAACTAAGAGGGCGCTATTTCCCCATCGCAGCCGCCCTATCCCAGAGACTAACTCGCAGACTTGACATGATTCAGGATACTGACGAGATACCTTGGATGCGTCCCGACGGTAAAAGCCAAGTCTCAGTTAGGTTGGATGGTGACCGTATTGAGAACGGTGACGGAGGGCGCTATCCTGAGGCCATCGACACAATCGTAATCGCAGTGCAGCACGCCAAGGATGCGGGGGGATTTTCCCTCAATGATGAAGCCCAGAGAGAATATATCCGAGACACGGTCTGGGAGCATATAGTCAAGCATACAATCCCAGATAGATGGCTCAAGGGGTTCGACCCCGCGAAACTGATAGTCAACGGAACTGGATCGTTCCCTGACCCCGGCGGGCCTTACTCGGATGCTGGCCTAACCGGTCGCAAGATCATCGTAGACACATATGGCGGAGGGATGCATGGAGGCGGGGCTTTCAGCGGCAAGGATCCGTCGAAGGTTGATCGCACCGCGGCATACTATGCTAGATGGGTAGCAAAGCACATTGTCGCTGCAGGTTTAGCTGATCGCTGCGAGATCCAAGTCTCATATGCAATAGGGGTGGCCCGTCCTGTTGGATTACTGCTCAACACCTTCGGAACAGGTACAATCTCTGACCTAGAACTCTCTAGAAGAGTACAGAGCACATTCGACTGGAGGCCAGCAGCGATGATTAGGGATCTCGAACTCAAGAGACCAATCTACCGAGCAACAGCCTCAGGAGGCCACTTCGGTCGCAACCCAACTAGGGATGGCCATTTCTCGTGGGAGAGGATTCACGAGGACCGGATTCAGGCACTTAGGAACGGCTAGCCAATATTCAGTGCAAACGCGGAAACACACGTCTTTCGGACATGTCCGGTGAACCTACTATCCGCTGGTTGACCCCTGCCCGAGCATGGTTCGAGAGCACGCCCGAGATAGATACACCCTCACAATTAGGAATGATAGGAATCTAAACCCAAGAAAGAAACAACTTACTCTGTTATTGACATCTATCATGGTTGCATCTCTTTTCGCTCCATCATTGACTACCGACGTCTCTTTCCTCGAACCCTCCGAGACACGTCATGAAACTGCGAATAACACACTCAATAACTCAGCAACTCAGACAATAATGTCTAACCTAAACACATCCAACCCAGTAGAGATCACAGGCGTGATGGATGATATGAATAGAGTCCACTTAGTTTGGATTGAGAACGGCTCACAACCAATCCTGCAATATGCACTAATTTCGACTAACGGAATTGACACTGTTTTGATTTCCAACACACTAGTAGGAGCAAACAACTCCACTGCCATTTCAAGTCCATCTCTGGTTGTAGATTCGGATAGGAGAGCCCACATAGTCTGGGCAATTACCGATATCGAGATTCTCTACGTCCTACTCGACCCATCACAAGACGATCTCGATGGCGATGCAGGCGATATCGCCAATATGACATTAGTTAGCTACATCGTTGCCGATGGCTCAGGTNTTCGCAATGACCCAGACATNGCAATCGACTCNTANGATGGAGCACANGTGGTCTGGGTNGATACCTATGACCCACAGGGACTATACTTCGGGACACCCCTGATTTACTANACNATGNTGACATACGACTCATCAGGAAATTTCGATGTCCAAATCAATAACTCAATCGTNACTCCAGCNTTGGGNTTCAANGGCAACCCTGCAGTTTCAATCGGAACCAACAACACCGTAATTGTNGTCTGGGANGATACCAGAGGNAGTCTCGTCGAGTATGTTGGCCTNTTGGACACCTCNGGNTCNATGACCGCAGAGTGGGAGGACATGTGTGCTGTATTCTANGGAGGCAACCTCACCAGTGGCGAATACTTCCAAGGAGTCAAACCAATGCTTGAGTCNGCCAGTATCACAGTACTCGAGACCCTATACGCNCTAAGTGGNACNATGTCNCACGCNGCGAGNCACAAGAATTGCGAGGACGGGTACATAGCCGGTGGAAANGGAACCGAAGGNCCAAGGTCAAACTATCTTGGNCAGAACTCAACTGATACGACNGGGGGAATCCGTACNCTTGGCGCTGTGATGTACAACAATTCNTCATTGACAATCCCTTCAGACTGGGGTTANNATAGCGAGATGTGGGGNCCGGGTTCAACTTGGGCGTGCTTGTCATGGCGAGACAANTCGGGNANAACACCAGGCAANCCNGCTACTGCNGTNGACCACCAATGGAACCCCAACGCTACCAAGCTNATCATACCTGTATCGGACGANGGCCCTTANGGNGGCTCGGGTAATGGNGCANAGGCCCAAGATGCTGACGANTACCAAAGCATNAGCGAGGCCCANGACGCGTGCGTAAGNGCTGGCATCATNCCNATNCCAGTGGCCGGAACNACATCATANGGAGCNAGCACGATNTGGGCCAACGACACCCATGTGCGTTCGCACATGATGGANCTCGCNCAGTGTGCGAGCAANACGACAGGAATCCACGANAGAACATGTGACGACTCCGCCATCAATACCACCGATGCTGGTGGNGATATGTTCCTCTATCCAACNGATAANATGGCTAACTTCGAAGGAGACTTTGANTCNGGCCATCTGACTAACGGCTGGGCAACATCAGGATCATCCGATATGTGGTATGTAGAGGCTGCCAATGANGGNATCGAATACTCNCAAGCAAATCTCTGTGATATCGGTGGCACNACTGGCAACCCGTCCTTCCACTCNTTGTCATGTAACTACACGCATCCNGCAGGAGAGACAGTAGAACTCACTGTGACNGTGGACGGCTGGGCTTCCGAATTCAGCATGGATGTATTACTTCCNGATGGCACNGTGGCTTCGTTCAACAGCAGTTCNGTATACAATCACTACAACGGCGTTCTAGTGAGCTTCACCGGCGCGGGNAACTACACNATTTACCTGAATGACNCGTATGGAGACGGCGGNACNTCGGTTTCNGCNGATTACACCTATGTNTCTGCCACCAATCCNNCTTCGACNCCAATCTCCGGCACTTATTCTGCTAGATCNGGAGACATCTCAGACGGNGAGAGCACGAATCTTGAGTTCACNGGAGTTATGGCCAACGGAACAGTTAGTTTTGCTTACAATATCTCATCNGAGTCGAANTACGACTTCCTCAGATTCTATATCGATGGAGTACAAATCGGACAATGGTCGGGCTCCCAGAGTGGAAACTTTTCCACCCCTATTTCACTAGGTCAGCACACACTCAAGTGGACCTATGTGAAAGATGGTAGTACAAGTGTCGGTGCCGATGCCGCATGGATTGATGATGTATCGATCCCACTGGCCAATTTCACTCAGGAAATGCAAGCGCTTGTACAATCAATCATCGCACTAACTACGGCCACCGGATCAACAGAGACATTCCTAACCGTGCTGAATCCGTACTCCCTACTAAACAATCCCCGCTCGACTTGGCATCCGGGTGACTCAGCGACTTCTATTGACCCCGACTCGGGCCAATATGTCGAGGACATCGGACCCTCTCTCGATTATGTCTGGCAAGATGGGATCGGATGGGGAACTGTCGGCCACTTCGTACTCGTAAATGATACCAGATTGACCAACGGACACGGTTGGAGTTCAAGCCCTGATGTCAACGTAGATGATGAAGGCAACATCCACGTTGTCTGGGTTGACGGCCGCTCCACAATTCC
>PBWO01000014.1 GCA_002727275.1 Methanobacteriota archaeon | reverse complement strand
GGACTGCATTAAGCACCCTCTCGTGTCTTGTCTTACGGTGCTCAATATACTGAGTTAACAACCTCTTCGGGTTTGCAATTAGGGGGCCGTGTCCGGGGAATAGGACCTTCGGATTCAGGGCCCTAATTCTTTCCAAGCCTGAGATGTATGCACCCATATCGCCTTCTCCTGAAGGGACTAAAATGGTGCCTACTAAAGTGCAATTATCGGCGGATACAATTCCGGACTCCCCAACTAGGCAAATCTGACCCGGGCAGTGCCCAGGACTCTCGATTACATTCCAAGAGATTCCACCACTTGGCCCATCGAGAATGAATGAGTCACCTTCTTTGAGCACCCGGTCAGAATTACAAGGAGGAATAGCCTCTAGAGTTTCTTCACTAGCCCAAATAGGGGCCTGGTAAATCTCTGAGATACGCTGTAAGTCTCCAATATGGTCCGGGTGTCTATGTGTGAAGATCGTGGCAGTAATCGAACTGCCGTCACCAAAAATCTCCTGAACTTTGAACGCCAACTCCTCAAATCCCTCCTCGTCCTTAGCAGCCGGGTCGACAATTACTCTCTCACCACCGCGCTCTCCGAGGATGAAACAGTTTGTGTGTGTGGCCGGCGGGAGTGTGTCCGTGGGTATCAACACACATTCGACGCCCGGGCCGTACTCGAAACGATGTCTTCCAGTAGGCGGGTCTGCAGCGAGGGCATCGCAAGCAGATTGCAAATCACCTTCATTTTCTATTGCCTCAACAAGGTCACGTGCTAGAGTAACAATTGGAGGAGGAAGTCGAATCTCGTTTGCTTCCCAAGAAGAAATTAGGTCGATCGGCCTCCACCAACGAAATTCATCGAACTCAGAGCGACCAGGGGGAAATGTTGGGGTTACTCCAGGGTCTCCGGTTGGGATGTGAAAGAACAGGTTGTGGAACCTAGCAGGGGCTTGTGGAGGAGTCGTTCTGTCGGTAATAACCTCACAGTGAAACTCTTCACAGGTCAATACTCCTGACTCCATCAGACTTCGCCAGTTTGCCTTATCTGCACAAACTTCAGCGCGAATATCCTCGTTAACCTCTGACAATCCTCCTTTGCCATCAGGAACCACTCCAAGCTCCTCTACCATCTCTCTCAGGAGGGCAAAAACTGAGACTCTGTCATGTCTGTCTTGCAGCCATTCAGGATGAGATTCTGCTACCGCTCTATCGACCCGACTAATCGCCCCTCCGGGAAACGACCAGACATCAGGAAAGGCAGGCAATTCGGACACCCGATGTCCCAACAGTATCTCGTGACCTCCCTGACGTTCTCTGCTGAGAATCACAGAGGCCGAGGGACGAGGAGGCGCTCTCTCGGATTTGGGCATCTCCATACCCTCTGGCAACTCTCCCATGCACTCTCGACGAGGTACGACGCTTCAACCTCGCTACAATAACCATTGAATACGTAATCTAACCTTCGCCGAACATGGACTCAGTGACAATCTCGAATACCAGCACAAGCACCGGCGAAAGGACACATCAAGTCGAAATGCCGACCTTCGGATTAGGCGTCTATCTGATGGGTGAGCCGGGAGAGTGTAAGAATTCTGTATTGTATGCGCTTGAGCAAGGATACAGGATGATTGACACCGCAATGGCATACGGGAATGAGGACGAAGTAGGACAGGCCATCAGAGAGTCAGGAATTCCAAGAGAGGAGATTTTCGTAGTCACCAAACTCCGACGCCCTCATGCCAACAGTTACGAGGAGACTATTGAGCGATGTCAGCAGAGTCTGGAGAACCTCGGTCTTGACTACATGGACCTGTATCTGGTACACGCTCCTCCGGAGGATCCAGATGCCAGAGCACCAGTCTGGCAGGGCATGGAGGAGTGCCTAGCCAACGGATGGGCCCGCTCAATCGGGGTCAGCAACTACGGAGCCCACCACCTCGATACAATGAGATCCTATGCTAGCGTGATGCCATCGGTAAACCAGGTTGAGATTAGTCCATGGCTGCAAAGGAATGCACTGCGAGCAGCAATCAGGGAAGTTGGAGCAGTACCAATGGCTTACTCACCATTAGCCAGAGGGCACAAGGTAGCAGATCCGGGAATATGTGAGATAGCCGAATCGGTCGGTTGCACTCCTGCACAGGCTGCAATCAAGTGGTGCTTGGACGCAGGAGCCATCACTATTCCCAAGTCCAGCAACCCAGTGAGAATCTCAGAGAATCTAGGATCTCTTGAAGTCGATTTGAGCGGTAAGGAGGACGAACTCGCAGCCTTGGAGGAGTCGTACGTCTCAGGCTGGGATCCGACTTCGGAGCCGTGACGAGATGAAGCAACCTGAGACTATCGAAGAGGAACTCGCGATCATCGCTGAGGCTATAGATGCCGGAATCGACCCGTTTCCTCCGAAGAAAGAACCGAGTAACTGGGGCAGAGTCGCACTAGGTTGGTTCATGATAATCATCATGGTGAGTTGGGTCTCACAGTTGCTATACCGCTCTCTCTGACCGCTTAATCCAAAAGAATCGCCACGATTATTACATCATACCTCTCTCGAACAGCATGGAAGGAGATGAAGGGGGATTGACCCTCGAGTTGGTTTTCAAAGCAGCAGGAATAATGGGAGTAGGCGGGGGATTATTGGGGATCGCCATGCCCGATATGTGGGCCGACAATGTCGGCTGGGTGATGACTGAGGAGTTGGAGAACCTGTCCATGTGGATAGGTTTCTGGTTCATCATGTTCGGATTATTGATGTGGAATCTGCCCAGTCTGGCCGCAGATAATCTGTCTACTTGGGGCAAGTACGCAGCGGGATTCTTCGTAATCGCACTAGCTTTGAACATCTACGAGATTGCCTCGGGAGTGCACGAGTGGGACCAGACTTTGCTGAATACGGTTCCGAACGTGATTTTTGCTGCGCTATTCTACATGAAGTCACAGTAAGACGTTGATTGGTAGTCCCTCCCGGATTCGAACCAGGGTCATGGCATCCAGAGTGCCATATGATGGACCACTACACTAAGGGACTAGCGAGCGACGGAGTCGGATTCGCTATTTCAACGAATCCGACTTGAAAATCAAAATCAATTTCCTCTGAATCCAGAGTTAACCTTGTCTAGTGCCTTTGCACTCGGTCGCAGTTCATGCTGACCGAGTTCAGAAAGTGGGGTCTCAGTGAGCCCGAGAGACTCATCTGCAGTCTGTAAACTATCATCGTAGTATAGCAGACCAGTGACATGTTTATTCTCCTGTTCGGCCCTATGGATTGCCGCTAGAGCCGACACGGGGTTTGAAGGATCATGCTCGTCACCCACCGTCTCTAGACGCAGAGTAGAACCATCGAACATCTGGATGTCGTCGTATTCGCCCTCTGGGATGTCCACCTCCTCTATTGGAGTGAAGTGAGGAATATAGTCAATCAGGTGCAAGACCTCATCATTCCCCTTGACGTAGTTGTAAGACTTGTATGATTCATCATTGTTAGCAAATGTCACACACGGAGAAATGACATCTATTACTGCCATTCCTCGATGACCCATTGCTGCTCTAATCAGTGCAGTGAGCTGCTTCTTACTNCCTGAGAACGAGCGAGCGACGAAACTGCACCCCAGATTAATTGCCATCGCACACAAATCGATTGGGGGCTGCTCATTCATCGTACCCTTCTTCTTCTTGGATCCCTTCTCAACTGTAGCACTGTACTGCCCCTTAGTCAGACCATATACACCGTTGTTCTCGATAATGTAGACCATGTCGAGATTACGCCTGATGGCGTGAATGAATTGGCCTATGCCAATGCTGGCTGTATCTCCATCTCCCGAGACNGCGATGAATGAGAGACTCTTGTTGACCATGNTTGCTCCAGTCGTAACTGAAGGCATTCTGCCATGCACTGTGTTGAATCCGTGACTCTTGCCGAGGAANTANGCTGGAGTCTTGGATGAACAGCCGATCCCACTCATCTTGGCGATTCCNTCGGGAGGAATTCCATTCTCCCATGCCGCCTGGATGATTACGTTGGAAATCTGGTCGTGCCCGCACCCTGGACATAGGGAAGACTTACCGCCTGTATACTCAGACTTCTCAAGATCTATTACATTGAGTTTCATTACACTCATACAGTCACTTCCAATGTATCAAGAATCATATCCGCATACACACGTGCGCGCGGAGGGATTCCATCGGTGTAGGCGACGCTATGCAGTTTCGGGACGAGGTGAGATGGCAGCTCCTTGCGCAGGATTCCGTACATCTGGCCGTCCCTGTTAATCTCCAGCACTATGACCTTCTGATGCCTCTCGATGAAGGCCTCTACTTCGGAGTGGTATGGCAGTGCTCTGACCCTGCAGGTACTGACTGACAGTCCCGTTGCCTCGAGCATATCGTCAATCTCAGTAATCGAGTTCTCCATCGAGCCGTAGTAGATGACGCCGATTTGCTGCTCTTCCTCTTCTCTGATTACAGGTTCTGGCAACAAGTCCCTTGCACCCTCGATCTTCCTCTTCAGACGGGAGATTGTAGCATAGTAGACATCAGGGTCCTCAGAGTAGATTCCGTCCTCGTCGTGCCCGGTACCTCTGTACAGAATTGGGTCGAGCCCACTTCCAGGAAGAGTCCTGTATGGGATCCCGTCGCCATCGACATCTCTGTACCTGCCGTAGTTCTCTACTGCATCCATCTCCTTCTGNGACCGAAGCACCTTGCCTCTGTCCATNGGGGAATCGGGATACTGGAATCCAGAAGTTGACCAGTAGTTCATNCCTAGGTCCAAGTCGGTGAATCCGAAGACAATAGTCTGAAATCTCTCAGCATAGTCAAAGGCCTTCCAACCATCCTCGAAGCACTCATCGACAGTTCCAGGGATTAGCACAATGTGTTGAGTATCTCCATGGCTGGCCTCGTAGAGCATCGCCAGATCTCCTTGCTGAGTTCTAGTTGGCAACCCTGTAGATGGCCCGACTCTGTTGACGTCCCAAATCACCCCTGGAACCTCAGCGAAGTACGCCAGCCCAATGAATTCGGACATTAGGGAAATTCCCGGTCCACTAGTACAAGTCATTCCACGTCCCCCGGCCCATCCAGCACCAATCACCATACCTGCAGCAGCAAGCTCATCCTCGGCCTGGATTACAGCACAGGTGGAACCACCATCATCTGCCTCTCTGAGATCTGGCAGCCACTTGATTATCCCCTCGGCCAGAGATGACGATGGGGTGATTGGATACCATGAGAGCATATTGATTCCTCCGAAGATAGAGCCTAGGGCAATCGCTTCGTTACCCTCCACTAGGAAACTATCCGGATTCTTATCTCGANTTTCGATAGAGTATGGAATCTCATCTTCCCAGTTCTCGGCTGCGTAATCGCGACCCTCGGAAATTGCCCTAATGTTCAACTCAATTGCTTTCTCCTTGCCCTTGAATTGACTCTCNACTGCCGAATCTAGGGCATCCTGATCTATCCCCAGCAAATGAGCCAATGCGCCCACGTAATACATGTTACACATCAGGCGAGCGAGCTTCGGGTTGATGCCCCTGGCCATCTTGGTCATAGGCATTCCAAAAGAGGGACAGTCATCTCTGTCTACTGGCAGTTTTACATCCTCGTTATAGATTACAATCGTCCCGGGTTCAAGATTTTCCAAGTCCTTGACCCAAGTATCTTTGTTCATCAAAACCTGAATGTGTGCCTTGTCACCAGGCGACTGGTAGCCCTTTTCGCTAGCCCTGATGATGAACCACGTTGGAAGCCCCGAAATATTGCTCGGAAAGAGGTTCTTACCACTGACTGGAACTCCCATCTGAAACATAGAGTTGAGGATGATTAGATTCGACGACTGAGAACCAGTACCGTTTGCAGTTGCAATATTGATTGTGAAATCGTTGCAGATGCGTTCCATCTTCACATGCATCTCCATAGTCTGACTCGAGTCAATCCCGCGTCGGGCAACACGTCCCGGTGTTATTCCGGTCTTAGCCGTTCCCGTATAAACTCCAGCAAATCAGGATGAGAACTTAATCGCTGCCATTTTCAATGATTGCTGTTTCCCCGCGCTATGCCCATCCCCGAGACTCTGCAGAAAGCATGGGACTCTGCCCATGAATCGCTAAAGTCAAGTGAACCCGAGAAGGCGTTGGAGATTCTGCGCTCCGAAGCATGGGATTCATGCGAGAACAATATGCAGAAAGCGCGTACATTGAGATACGCAGGTGATGCCGGGATGATGCTCGGAGAGATGGATACTGCAGGCCAGAAGCGACATTGGCAGAAGGCCCACAAGAGTTACCGAAACGCCCTGAGTTTTGATCCCAAGGATAAGGAAACTCGCCGCAATATGAACAAACTGGCCTCAATGATGGACGAACAGGCGATTTCACTAGGCGTCGGCATGCAATTTTTCGATGAGGGCAACCCTACTCCCATAGGCCTCGTAGCGATGCTAGTTGTTGGAATGGTGTTGCTGGTTTCTTTCAAGATGATTTCAGATTGGTTTGATGACTCAGAAAACCCCGTTGTGACTCTGGAGATTTCCTATACCCCAATAGACTCAAGTGAGAGAGTTACTGCCTTTATTGAAATTGAATTGTATCAAGATGATGCCCCTCTTCACGTAGAGAACTTTCTTCTCCTAGCAGAGAGAGCTGAGTACGACTTCACTCCCTTTCATCGGATCATTGATGACTTCATGATTCAAGGTGGAGATTTTGAGAATCAAGATGGTACTGGAGGCTATACTGCAAAGTGGTACGGGTACTGCAATGGGAAAATGTATGACAGCACCAATACTAGGTATACATCAGACTCCTGTGCGGAGCCAAGTTGGACACTGCCTGATGAGGCAGACAACGGANTTCTGCACGAGCCGGGTGTCCTTGCTATGGCAAAAACAAGTTCACCAAATACCGGCAGCAGCCAATTCTACATCGTCCCAGAAGACAGTACTCCGAGCCATCTGGATGGAGTCCATACGGTATTCGGAAAAGTCGTCAATGGCATCGATCATGTAACAGCGATTAGCGAGGTAGCTACTGACGGCAACGATCGACCTCTCGAAGAGGTCCGCTTAATTCGTGTCACCGTGAATAACTAGACGTTCACGAGTAGCAGACCTCTTTGAGTCAACTTCATGGATGCAGCCCATGCCGCATCACCATAGGTGATGACTTGCCTGGCACACTACCCTTCGATGCTCTTTCAGAATTCGAATCTATGGACGGCTCGAAATCTCGTTTTGCCGACATTGGAGCACTAGAACGGAGTGGGAAATGTAATTTGGCTGAGATGCCAGTTTCAATTCGAATACTGTTGGAGTCTGCTTTACGCAAGTGCGATGGCTTCCTAGTTACAGAAGAAGATGTCATCCGCATTGCTTCATGGACTCCTGATATGACTCCCTCTGAGATTCCATTCAGTCCAAGCANAGTTATTCTACAGGACTTCACAGGAGTCCCGGCAGTGGTTGACATTGCTGCCCTCAGAGATGCGATGGTGGAGATGGGAGGAGATCCTGACAGAGTTAATCCTCAAGTCCCTGTCGACCTTGTTGTCGATCACTCCGTACAAGTCGATGTATCGGGCCTCTTTCCTAATGCGAGAGAAAGAAACCTGGAGATTGAATATCATCGCAACCTAGAGCGCTACGAGTTCCTAAAGTGGGGCCAGCAAAGTTTGGACAACTTCCGCGCCGTTCCTCCCGGAAGGGGAATCGTTCACCAGGTCAATCTAGAATGGATTGCAACGGTTGCCAGAGAGGAAAGCGGCATCTGGATGCCAGACACTCTAGTCGGGACAGATTCACACACTACAATGATCAATGGACTTGGGGTTCTTGGTTGGGGTGTCGGTGGAATTGAGGCCGAGGCAGTCATGCTGGGACAGCCAATTTACATGCTACTTCCAGAGGTAGTGGGCTTTGAGTTGAAAGGCAGCCTGAATCCTGGTGTTACAGCCACGGACATGACACTGCGCGTGGTTCANATGCTCCGTGANCACGGCTGTGTGGGCAAGTTCGTAGAATTCCATGGCTCGGGNCTGGCTAATTTGAGTCTCCCAGATAGGGCAACCATAGCAAACATGGCACCCGAGTATGGGGCTACCTGNGGATTCTTCCCAGTAGATCAAACCACTCTTGATTACATGCTGCTTTCAGGGAGAGACTCGGACCATGTCGAGAACGTCAAGAGATACCTAGAGGCTCAGGGATTATTCAACACTGAGACAACCCCTGCCCCCCAATTCACCTCCTCTCTATCTCTGGATTTGTCCACTGTCGAGCCCTCGCTAGCCGGTCCAAAGAGGCCCCAAGACCGTGTTGATTTGTCAGCAATGAAGTCTCACTGGCGCACTAGCCTCAACGCTCCTGTAGGACATCAGGGGCATGGTGTCGATACTTCTCGTAATGGAGACAGTGCAGTAATCAAGGGGCGCGATTGCGACCTGAAACACGGAGATATCGTAATCGCTGCGATTACCAGTTGTACCAATACCAGTAATCCCAGTGTAATGGTCGCAGCGGGCCTTTTGGCCCGCAAGGCAAGAGAAAAGGGGTTGTCAATCAAGCCATGGGTCAAGCCTAGTTTAGCTCCTGGAAGTCGTGTTGTGACAGAGTATTTCGATGCCGCCGGCTTAACTGAGGATTTGGATGAACTCGGCTTCAGNGTGGTTGGATATGGCTGCACCACTTGTATTGGCAACTCAGGCCCTCTTGACNCAGAGATAGAATCGGCGATAGATGAGGCCGACTTAGTAGTTGGTAGCGTATTATCGGGTAATAGAAACTTCGAGGGCAGAATTCATCAGAAAATCAAGGCGAATTACCTCGCCAGTCCNCCCCTCGTTGTGGCATATGCTCTGGCCGGTAANCTCGACATCGACTTCTCTTCTGATCCGATTGGTCACACACCTGACGGAGAACCGGTTATGCTAGCAGATGTCTGGCCAAGTGATGACGAGATCCACTCAACTGTTCAGAGTGCAATTGGGCCAGAGATGTTCACAGAGCGTTACTCCGATGTACTCAGTGAACCTCGCTGGGATGCTATTCCAAGTAAAACCGGTTCTCTGTTTGATTGGGATGAGAACTCCACCTATGTCAGACTACCATCATTCCTCGAGGGAATTAAGAGGGCACCTAGTCCAATCCAGTCAATCGAAGGGGCCCGAGTTCTGGTCAAAGTTGGAGATTCTGTGACTACTGATCACATTAGCCCCGCTGGGGCCTTCCCAAACCATGGCCCTGCAGGCCAATACCTCATCTCTAGAGGTGTTGAACCTAGAGACTTCAATTCGTTCGGAAGCCGCCGAGGAAATCACGAAGTCATGGTCAGAGGGACATTCGCAAACATCCGGATGAGAAATCAAATCGCGCCAGGAACAGAAGGNGGCTTCACCACTCACTTCCCTACTGGAGAGGTCACATCAATCTACGAGGCAAGCACCCGATACCAAGNGGACCAGACTCCACTAATCGTCCTCGCTGGCTCACAATATGGGACAGGAAGCAGTAGAGACTGGGCTGCCAAGGGCACTCTGCTTCTTGGAGTCAAAGCCGTTATCGCAACTTCCTTTGAGAGAATCCACAGATCAAACTTAGTTGGAATGGGCGTTCTGCCCCTAACTTTCGCACAAGGTGAGAGNGCAGANTCNCTCGGCCTAGATGGAACTGAGTTGTTTGACATTCCTGCTAGCGCCGAACTTGAGCCCATGTCCAAAATCACCGTCACAGCCACTAAATTAGATAACAGTGAAATAAAGTTCGAGGCAGTTGTCAGACTAGACACTCCGGTGGAAGTTGAGTACTACAGGAATGGCGGGATACTGCCCGCGGTACTGAGGAATCTGGCCGAAGCATGAAAGCCGCCGATACTGCGGAGAGGATAGAGGACGTAGCTATGGAGATGCGCGGAACAGTCAGATTCAGATTTCGCTCAATCGAGCATGACGTCGACGTACTACTGGAAGGAGAGGCCCGATGGGTCGAACAATTGAGGCAGGAAATTGAATTATCTGGTGATGTTGGAGTACTGCAACCTCTAGCCGCGAGATTCTCTGAATCGGATGAGTCTGAACCAAAATCAGCAGTCGGTGATCACGTCTCCGAACCGATATCCGAAGCGGATAGTGAGGCTGTCCTTCCGGGCCCACCTCCTGACCCCTCGAGGATACCATCTGTAATCAGAAAGATTGGCGAATTNGACCTTGAATCGAGCATGACAGAACTTGGTGGAAGAGAGAGTAGCGAGCCCGACATGGTTTCTATATGCGAGATACTCGATGAGTTGGAGGAAGAAGTTGAGCCACTTTCTGACACAATGTCGGGCGATCCANTTGCAGAGGCATGGATTCAGTTACTGCTCACTTTGGTTGTAAGGGAGCATGGCCATACATCTCTACCTCTCAGCTCAATTGAGATGGCTCTAGGTGAACGTCTTAATCGAGATGCGGCCGAGTTGCAGATATTCCTAGACAGACTCTGGTTNATGGGCCGATTAGAGAGAATACATGGGGGTGCGGAGACGGAATACTCTCCGAATCCCAGTTGGATGCAGTCAACTTAGACCAGAAGAAATGACTTGATTCGCTATTCAACCCCAAAGGGGTTGCTAAACTCATCGGGGGCGAAGGCATAAGAGATGGCCGAAACTCGGAGTGAGCATGTTGCATACGTCTGAGTCCGCCCGAAACCGAAACAGAGAGGCCCGTAGAGCCTTGATGCTGGTCATGTTAATGCTGACCTCACTGATGGTATCCCTAGTCCCAGCAGTGAGCGCCTCGCACATCACCCAGTACGCCGTTCAGAGAGATCCATCACACCTCTCTGTTGGTGACTTGAATTGCGATAATCACAACGATATTGTCGCTGTAAGCGAGATGGGACACTTCATTTCTGTACTGTATAATGACGGCTCAGGCAACTTCGCAGACAGACAGGATGTATTCATCTCAAACAACGTCTCACAGCGCGCTGGATTCGTAGATACTGCAAACTCGGTGGATGTCGAAGTCGCTGACATAGATGGCGACGGTGTAAACGATNTAGTTTACTACCAAGAGAACATCAGATTCGTTGGAGAAAGTTTCGTTCGACCAGGCAATCTNACCACATTGTGGGGGGACTGCTCAGAGAGAGTAAACCAGTGGGGTAATTCCGAGATTACTGTCTCGAACCCGTATCACGTTGGTATGGAGGTAGGCGATCTAGATGATGATGGAAANGACGATATNGTTCTGATTACAAGGGACGCAACTGGGACGAACCAGTACATCCAGGTATANCGGGGCCCAGACCCAACGCTATTGACTAACCAACAGTCAATCCCAGTNCCGCTGACTAACGGAATNTACGTTGAATCCCGCTTAGGTCATTGGGGAGAGACGGTTCAGGGGAGTGGCATTCCAGGAGGTAGTCTAGGAGATTGTGANGATCTGGACTTGTGGCTACTAAGAACTCCTCCATTTAACACCGGAGTAGGAGTTTCAGTTGGACACTATGACAACATGACTGTTCTTGAGTTCGACTGTCTGACCAATCAATATCCGAACCCACTGGATGCTACTGCCCAGGGNGTTCATGAGTTCAAGCTCGACGCCGAGCACAACGATCCCCTATACGGTATGGACATCGCCGACACGAACGACGATGGCGAAATCGACATGATTGCTGCTGTAGACGGAATTACTGGTAACATATCTTATGCAACTAAATCTGGAGGAAGTTGGAACACTCAGAACTATGTCTATCTGGGCGACTATCTGGGTGCTGACATCACCATCGTGGATGTCAATCAAGATGGCGAGGTCGACTTCTTCGTCCCTACAGAACTGACTCTGACCAGAGTACAAGATTCTGCGGCTCAGAACCAGACCTATCTATTCCTGGATAATCTCAGAGAGATTAATTCAGTTGAGATTATTCTGGCCGATCCAAACGGGCCCGGGTACCTTTCCTCTCTCTCATTCGATGTCGGGCGCAGACCAACTATGGCTATCCCTGGCCAACTAGCCGGAGGAGAAAACAGCGCCTATGAGATTATTATCGGACAGAAGGACTACTCGTACAGATTCGCCAATAATGCGATGTGGCTGGACACTCAAGGCTGGGCTGGCGCTGGAGACTTCCTCTCAGTACTGACTCTGGACAACGAAGATGTCGGAATTACGGAGGTCACCGTTGCTCCTGCAGCCTACAACCCCTCTACGGGCGAGGTTGATGTTGGAGAAGGAAATAGATGGGTCAACGTCACTGTCAAGAATACCGGACTGAATCCACTCAGTGGTTCCATAGATGTGGATTTGGAAGTCAAGGAAGTCCTTGGGGGATCTGACACGACAGTATATTCAAACGACTTTGAGGGCAATGTAGACAACACCAATTGCCCTAACTGTGCATTCTCTAAGAACTCTTACACCGGCATGTATGGCGCCGGAGCTTCTTCCTGGCACATTGAAACAAACTCAACAGCTGCAACAACAAACGTATCTTGGTACGAAGCCGACAGCAATCCTACCAATTACTACTGGGCAGGTATGGATTATGGCGGTAGCAATGAGAGTGATTCTGGTTACTTCAACAACATGGATGAGGCACTAATCCTNGAGAATGTTGACCTTACAGGTGCAGATGCAGCATTCATGGACATCTCTGTAATGTGCAGCGCGGCTTACTTTGAGCTATACTTGGCTGAGCAATACTCGGTNGTTGAGAGGTGGCTATACGAAGACTCCTGCGGCATTGAAGTATGGAGTGACGGCAACGGTTGGGAATCCGTCTTCTTCAACGGAGGATGGGATAACGAGCGCTATTTCAGAATTCTATACCAAGGAGTAGACCCCGAGTATAACACATACAACGGTAACAACTTCGCAGCCACAGCTACCGGCTGGTTGAATTATACTGAAGGTGGAGGGACTTCAGAAGATCCAAATGAATTGGAATCAATCGATTTGACTCCGTATGCAGGACAAGTAATCGACATCCGATTCCGATTCCGAAGTGGACTTATTGGGTCNGTGGGGCCCGANGGCTCTTCTGATGATTCGGGACTTGATGGATTCGCATTCGACAACATTACTATTCGTAAGCGCGATGTAACATTCGGAACCTCAGAGATTGTCAGCCAGACTCTGAACTTCAACAACTTCGCTGCGGGTGCTTCTGAGGAAGTCAGCCTGACAGCAGATTTTGTCGACAACACGACTTATTTCATCAAGACTGAGTTGACCAGTCCAAATGGNTTTACTAATATGGATGATTTGAANGACGANNTCCGATTCCAGCTTACCGTAAACAACCTGTTTGACCCCTGTCTAGCAGAGGAGCATTGGGTGGATTTGGAGAATGGTGTTCGATACGCTTCTGGAGATCGTGATATCAACGTAAAGGCTGAGAATTGTNGAAACACTGTAACCGACTTTGAGTTGGAAGCATTCATCCAGAATGCTGAGCCCGATCTTGTCGCAATCGAGGACTTCTCTGGCGTCGACCCATTGTGGTCCGATGATGGCAACGCCAATGGTAGCAGAATCGATGACTCTACAGGCTCCAATGACATGCTTCCTCAGAATGTAGGAATATTCAACAGTCATGCATACTGGTTGGGAGATCCGAGTAACGGCTATGGTGATGATTGGAACGAGACTATGTCTCTAGATCCAATTCCTGTGGCGGCCTCTGGGGCCGACTTCACCTACTTGACCTTCGACTACTACGCTGAAGGAGACTACCTGAAGGACAGTCAAGGCAACATTCTGGCTATCCGTGATGCTGCCAATCTTGAGATTACCTGGACCAAGGATGGCGAGGTCTACGAGGGCGTTGTGTACGGATCTTGGACNGATCTCAATGAGAATGGNATTCAGAACACCAACCCGGAGGATCCAAACTTCCACCGCTGCGAAGACTTCGACCTCAACGGATACGATGAGGTCGAGTACTTCGGAGACCACTCGGACAATATCAACTCTGTAGTTTGGTTTGACTCCGAGAATATCATGAAGTCAGTAACAGTAGATATGACCCATATCGTAATTCTGAATCGCACGAGTGAGGATACCTCTGAGTGGAGAGATGAGTGTACAACTCTCTCTGGCTCCGAGGTCACCTTGACTTGGAGATTCCAATCGAATGATGACGGCGTCAATGGAAATGCAGGTTTAGCAGGTTTCGCTATTGACAATATCAGAGTTGAGCAGTTCACCTTTGAAGACGATGGCTCTTACACTGTCAGTGTCACAGGATTGGACGCTTCTGAGAAACAGGTCGTCAATCTAGGGACGCACGACTTCCAGAGTGGAATTTACAAGATCGATGTGACTACAATCTACAACAACACTGACCCTCTTACAGCTTGGTACGATGAGGATGAAGTCAACACAGCAAATAACCACTCTTCGATTATCTTTAGCATTGCAAGCGCAGACATCACTTTGCTACAGCCAGATGTCCTCGAGTGCGTAGCAGANATCACTTACGAGTGTGTTTATTCTACCAATCCGGGAGGTGCTTCTGCTCACGACTTCGCCGTTCCACTACTGAACGGCGTAATAGCAGGAGAGTACACACTGACAATGAAGATAGTCGACTTGGAGACCGGCCAGACAGTTTACGAGCAAGCAAGCGAGAACGGNCCATTCGATTTGGCACCTCACCAGAGGGCACAGGCGAATTGGACTTCTCCATACAGTAATTGGTACGATACNCATACCTACAACATAAGTTTCCATGCTGAGATATTGCAAGAAGATGGATCGATGGAACCATCTGGAAACGATAGATTCTTCGAGATAATGTTCTATGACAATATCGACGTCGCCATCTTATCAAATCCAACTGATCAAAACCGCCTTCAGAGCGTCAAGATGGATCTTGAGACAATGGGCATGACTTACACGCAATTGCGCATGGATAACTGGGATACCTACGGAACTCCTGATTGGGTTGAGCACTACAACAAGGTACTCTTGCCGTGGCAAACAGACTACAATGTCTACTACGGCGACTATTACGAGTTGATGGCACAGACGAGAGAGAGTGACGGCCTCAGTCTAACCGAGACTCTAGAGGACTACATGACCGGCGGTGGTACTGTTCAGATGCACCTAGGGCCATACCGAAATGAGTATCAGCCAAACAGACTACCTTTCGGAATGGACATAGCAATGAGAAACCAAGTCAACTTCACTGTCGATAACAGGATTCTACACACCAACATCACCATTGTTGATCAGTTCCACCCGATTCTGAGCAATGTCGATCCAATCGCATTCAGCGGAATCAATGGAGGCTCGCATGTTGCTCTGGCTGGCTTAGATACTGCACAAGTACAGGCTACTCAGATACCACAGGTTTGCGGCGGCAGAATCAGCGATCCTACGGGAACATTCCACACTCTGATTCGAGATACAGACTATGATTCTCAATCACTCCTCTCGTTGTGTAACCGAGGAGCGGGAGGTCTTATTGTCACGACTATAGATGTCGAGAATCCAAGTGTTTCTGAGGAGTTTGGAGGCGCCACCATACCACTACTCTCGAATATGCTNGCATACCATCTGACCCCATATCCGACGGACTTCGGAATCGCGGGAGAGAGCTTCGACCTAACAATCAATGGTGAGACTCAAGCAATTGATACAGTGACAGGTGCTTATGCTACGAAGTACATTAAGAGTAACTCAGATCTTGATTTCAGCTTCATCACTTCCGTCGGAGGAATAGTGGCCGATTGGACTCTAGAGTCTGGAAACAATGACTCAGTGACTGGTTGGGATGGCATGTTAATAGATGCAGGAGAGTACAGTCACACTCAGCAAATTGATCCTTCAATCCCAACTCTTGGCAGCTTCTGCGTTGGCGACTCGACGTCTGAGCAGGGTTGTAGAATTGGTGCTGAGTGGTTGCTAACTCTGTACCTGCACGACGANGCTGGACATACTAGAATGACCTACATCCGACTAGTCACAGACGACACTCTTGCTGACGAGTATAGGCCGATGGCAGAAGCTGTCATGGTTGATGATGCGACCAGTAGTGAATACGTCACTCAGGATGGAACCAAGACAGTTGCCGGTGTTGATTGGCCAATATACAGAGCCAGGCTATCAGATACAGGTGACCTGAGCATTTCATTCGATGCAAGTGCGAGTTACGATCCTGATGCTCCGGAGGGACAGTCAGGAATCGAGCTCTACGAGTGGAAAGTTTACTTCGATTATCCATGGGACAGCGCTGAACCAACTCTGGAGGGCCATGTGTTCCAGATTCCAGCCGCAGCCGGGGGAGAGGAGTGGAACTATGTGTTCCGAAATCTCACTGCTAGTCCGGATGGAAATCTTGAGAATGAGATTAGAGTAGAACTAATTGTCTACGACAAGGCTGGGAAGCAGAGTGAGAAGCACCGAATGTANTTCATAGTCGTAGGAGAAGACTTCGGAGACGACGAGCCTATCGTGCAGTTTACTGACCCNGGCCCAAATGACAACCAGAAGGACCCATTGGTAACAATCTCAGGAATTTTGGTTTCTGGAGCCGAGAACAGTGATGTCGTAATCGAGGTCGCTTTGACTGAAGCGGTACTGGACTATACTCCTACCCAGAAGGCAACTCAGAAGTCAATTGGCAAGTTCAACAATACNGAACCTCTTGCTGACGGCCAGCAGTTCACCATGACTTTGGATATCTCAGATATCTACCAAGAGGTCGGTGTGGCAGCTACAATTTATGTCAGAATCATTGAAGGAGATGGTAGCAGATATGATATTTCACAAGAGATAGCCATAACGCTAGTTCCCGACTTGCCCGATGAAGGCCCAGATGATGAGGGAGACAGCTCGAACATGCTCATCTTCGCTGGAGCGGGCATTCTAATCTTAGTGCTGGTTGTCGTTGTCACTATGGTATTACGAGGACGTGGCAGAGCAGATGACGGTACAGACACCGTCGAGCAGTTTGGTGGAGTTGAGGAGATGGACCCAGTTGAGGCCTACGTTCAGCAGATGGTTGCTTCGGGATACGATGAACAGACTGCGCGGACCTACGCACAGCAGTATTANGCATCTTACTATGAGCAGCAACGTAAGGGCGGCGGCTGACCCGATTTAGCGCCCCTAGACGCAACTTGAAATGCTTGGATATCTGGTGACAGCCATGGACGTATCAGGGCATAGTACTGTGGCCGACCCCTCTCTGTCAGACTCTGGAGCGAAGAAGGTCGCATGGGCCCGTGGCAGGATGCCTGCTCTAGCGGCTCTACGTGAGTCGGCTGAGAATGACCTACCTCTGAAAGGCCAGAGGGTGGCAGGATGTCTGCATGTGACCAAGGAGACAGCAGTCCTGATTGAGACCATTTCAGCGGCTGGCGCTGAGATTAGCTGGTCCGGTTGCAACCCCCTGTCGACCCAAGATGACGTCGCTGCGTGGCTTGCAAACGAAGGCTACGGAGTACATGCATGGTACGGTCAATCCACCGAGGACTTCTACAGATGTATTGACCGAACACTGGACTTCAAGCCCACTCTTACACTCGATGACGGTGCTGATCTAATCTACCGCGTTCACAGCTCCTTTCCCGAACTCGCAGAGGGAATAATCGGGGGAACAGAGGAGACGACAACCGGGGTCCACCGCCTAAGGGCAATGGCAGACGCCGGAGAGTTACTGTACCCTGTAATCGCTGTCAATGATGCTGAAACGAAGTGGGATTTTGACAATGTACACGGCACAGGCCAATCGACCATAGATGGGATAATCAGGGCTACTAGCGTGCTTCTAGCAGGCAAGGACTTCGTAATTGCAGGATATGGGCACTGCGGCAGAGGACTAGCAGTAAGAGCTCGAGGGATGGGTGCAAATGTGATTGTAACCGAGGTTGACCCAATCGCTGCTTTGAGGGCAGTGATGGACGGTTTCAGAGTAATGCGCATGAATGAAGCCTCTGCACTTGGCGACATCTTCTGCACTGCTACAGGAATGAAGGATGTGATTGTAAGCAGGCACTTCGATTCGATGAAGGATGGAGCAATCGTTTGTAATACTGGTCACTACGACTGTGAGATCAACATCACTGACTTGGAGGATGCATCAACAGGCTACACTCAGATTAGAGAAAATAACGAGGCTTTTGAAATGAAAGATGGGCGTACGATTCACTTGCTTGCCAGAGGCAGACTGGTCAATCTAGCAGCAGCGGAAGGCCACCCCAGTGAAGTGATGGACATGTCATTCGCCAATCAATTCCTAGCCTTGTGTAGACTCGCCGAGGAGGGAGGAGATTACCAGAACATAGTCTACGATATCAGCCCTGAGCAGGATGCCAAACTGGCCGCTCTCAAATTACAAACCGCAGGAATCTCAATCGATGAGCTTACTCCCGAGCAGATGGCCTACCTGACTGACTTCAGCGCAGGAACCTAATCTTCGAGTGGCTCCAACTCAGACTCTGACCACCACTCTTCAGATTCCTCGTTATCTTCTGAGATATTTTCCAGCAAGGTGAAATTGGGAAGCTCAGGCTTCCACCTGAGTTGCAATTTATCTCCAACTTCTGCGATTAATTCCAATCTTTCCGCTAGTGCAGGCATTCGATTCGATATCATCGCATTGTACAACTTACTGTATCTGATTTCTTCCGGAATACAAACTCTGCCAGAAGTAGTCTCGTAATCGATTGCCCGATCCAAATCCAAAGCATGCCGGTTAAGTTTGTGCAAAAGGCCAGATGCCAATCTGGTGATGGCCATGAAGCAGGCTAGGATGAAAACGAAAACGAGGAGGAATCCCCAGGTCGAACC
Organism: Methanobacteriota archaeon; assembly: GCA_002727275.1. Classification (GTDB taxonomy): domain Archaea; phylum Thermoplasmatota; class Poseidoniia; order Poseidoniales; family Thalassarchaeaceae; genus Thalassarchaeum. The sequence goes on along the minus strand of PBWO01000014.1, from coordinate 7,805 downwards.
TCCAATCAGAGTCATCGCTACTGTACCTAGAAGGAAAACTATTGGAGCGACAAATGTAATCAGGAAGAATGTAGGAGTAATCGGTTTACGCTTCTTCATGTTCTCAATAACTTTCCAGCGAGGATGCTTGGGGTTTTGGGGCCTGAAGATTTCGTCTTCTTCCATCTTAGCAGCTCTCGAGACCATTCTGTTGACGGCCTCCATCTGTGCCAACTGTTCACTAGTTGTGGCTTCCATACCTTCGCTGTACAACTGCTCAAGCAGAGTAGCANATTCATCGTAGAGCCCCATCCTGACTAGAATGCCGATTTGCTCGATTACTGGCGCCACCTCGTAGGGCGCAAACTCGCGCCTCTGCTGCCACCAGTCCAGCCCTTTCTCCAACATTCCTAGGTGGTCGACTAGCAGAACACCNCCCAACTTCCATGGATCAAATGGTTCTGGGTCGAGTGCGACGACCTTGCGCAGTGCAGCCATTGACTTGGCCGCCTGGCTCAAATCCGGCATCTGCTGACGACCTCTACTTTCAGCTGGAAGCGACCATCGAGCCACTCCCATCCACCCATCAGTATGCTCAGGGTCCATTTCGACTACTCTTTTCGCTGCCTCAAGGGCATTCGCCCTATCTCCTCCACCTTCTGCCTCCAAGGCGTCGAGCCAGACCATCTCTGCAGTNTCGGCCACATCGGATGCTACGGCTCTAGATGCATGAATGCTCGGGTGGGTCAACGTCCGCCTCTTCGACCCCTTCCCTGGTTTCTCGGCTTCCATTTGTCTCTAGGATTAGGTCTGCGCTGCCTACCCTTAGTTTTCCTAGATCCCTTTCCTTCTATCGGCTTCCTAGTGTCGCAGCGATTGCATACTTCTCTCTTGGCGAAATTGTGATTTTTGCATTTTGGGCAATTCCAGTCACCAGGCTTCATATTGGGGTTTTCGAAACCCTTTGAATTTCCTGATTTGCGTCCACGAGTATCTCTTCTTCCGCCACCGCCTCTTGGTTTTGGCTGTTCACAATTTGTACGATTGCAGACTTTCTTGTTCGCAAAATTGTGATTATTGCACTTAGGGCANATCCAATCGCCTGATTTATGCCCACGCGTATCTCCTCTTCCACCGCTACNTCTGGGCTTCGGCTGCTCACAATTTGTACGNTTGCAGACTTTCTTGTTCGCAAAATTGTGATTTTTGCACTTGGGGCAGATCCAATCGCCAGATTTCACCGTAGAACTTCTGGAATTCTGTGTCCTGTCCCCTCTTCCTCTATATTCTCCCATTCGTCTTGGTTTTCTACTATCTCGCCTATGGCGAGGTGCGATTTCTACGGGGGAGCCGATGACCTTTGAACCATCAATTCCATCTGCTAGGGGGAATAGGTGAACAAGAGGCTCATCTGCTNGTCCGAGTACGGTCTCGACCTTGCCCAATGTCTGTCCGCCAGTTACACACAGTCTTGCTCCTAGCCTAGGTGCCTTTCCCTCAAATGAGACCAGAAGACCTCCCTCATGGGTCTCTCTCGAGACTCTCCCCTCAAAACTCACGCCTCAGCCCCGCCGCCTTCCATACATGAGGGCTGCGACTACAGCTACTAGGGCCATCGGAACGCCAGCGGCNGGGAGAAGNCCNCCATCTTCNCCTCCACTAGGGGGNGGCGTGACTTCNTCGACCTCAAACAGATGAGAGTTGTTAACGGTCTGGGAAACCTGCGAGCATTTGCCCGATGAATCNCATCCTTCGACTATCACCGCATGCTCGCCCTCGCTCCACAGACGGAAGTCGATAGCGGGTGTAGCCCAGGAGTTTCCAGTAGTACTGACTGAACCTGTGTTAGAACCGTCGATTGACATGCTGAACGATACGTCCTCGCCGTCAGGATCACTGTATTGGCCCTGCATCGACCATTCCGCACCATCCCAGTTTGAATTGGAAATGGTCAATGTTGGCGGAGAACTCTCTTTGACCAGATCAATATCGTATACGTACTCCATCGAGTATACATTCGAACTCCCCTGAATTCTCACCCAGACATCCACTTCTCCCGGCACCATATTCGATGCCGACAAATCCACAACAATTTCCTCGTCAAAGATCACCGATGCAGACGAGGATTTCTGACCATTCTGAATCAGAGCCAATTCAAGTTGTAATTCAGGCCATTCAGACGTAGGAGTTATTGAAATCGGGTGCGGGTCTGACAGAGTCGCTATAGATGTACCAATTGAGAATGGAACACCAAGATTCCAAGTTCTCTGGCCAGAGCTCTGGTCAGCAGAATCAACTGCCTCACAAGTGACTTCTCCAGGGCTTCCTCGAGGAATCTCAGCCCACAATGAACGGTCTGCGCCCTCACTCAGCTGTAGAGAGGGATCGCCGGTACATCGAACATCCAATTGAGTAACACTCCCCTCGTCTGTGAACCATGATGAGACATCTTCCCACTCAGCCCAAACATGCTGCCCTCCACTTGGCGAAGGGAACCAAGCACCGTCAACTGGAGCCACATCAGCCCACACAGGGGGCTCATCGACTGGAATCGGCTCAGTGGTAAAATCAGCGAACAAATCCTNTCCCAATGGCCAATCTTCTATCTCGGTATCAGGTAGAATTGTGAATTGTAGACTTCCATCAGATTGCTCCTCAAGAGTATAGGAGGAGGAACCATCTCCCAAACAAGTTCCACGAATTGGAGCGGGAATTGGTGACTCCTCCTCGAAGCTTACATCTCTGCCTTCGCATTCCTCCCACATATCTAGGCGTAAATCAGGAGTGACTGGGAAGTTGAACTCTAGACTTGAACGAGTCATATTCGAAGCGTTGAGGACCAGCGTGAATTGATTCCCATCATTCACACCCGGAATGGTCATGGTGGCATTCAACCAAAGCTGGACGCGACATTCATCGACTCCGTCAGAAGAAGGAATCTCAGTATCACAATCTCGATTCTCATCGGGAGTGACCGGGATTTCATCACAGTCGTTCCCGAAAGCGGATGTACAATCTCTAATCTCAGAGTGTCTAGGCGGGACGATGTTGAACTCTTGAATTTCTACTCCGTCCTCCTCCCAGCTGGTGTTCTTCCAACTGACTCCCTCACCGCCTCTGTGATAGTCACCATCCCTAATTCCTATCCTAGTCAAGGTGTGTTCAATGCACTCGCTGGCTAGAGCTCTGAAGATCTCTCGTTCATCGGTCGACAACCAACCATCGCCCCCGTCGTTCGGGTCTATCTCAGCCATGAACTCGTCCATCGTCACTCTGATGTCGTCTGCCAGAGATGCGTTTATCCAAGCCACAGCGCGAACGTCCGCAGACTGCCAACTCGGGTTGATGTCGAAGACGAACTCCGCCTTGGTGTACTCAAACATGTCTTCAAAGGTAATTGAGCCGCATTGATCCTCCAGTGAACCGCCCCCTCCAAATTGTTCCATACGCAGAGACTTATCCTCNAGATCCTCACCAGTCCGACCATCGCCGGGAGAAGCGAGACTCACCATTAGGACAAAGACGAGAGAGAGAGCAACGGCGGTCTGAACCCTCGTCATGAATCTTCTAGCGCAAGTGAGCATGATGATTCTATCGCAATCTTGAGTAATAGTTTAGGGAGGCCTAAACTTGATAACTGGTAGTGTATTCGGATATTTTAGGGTGACCTAAATAATGGTAAAGAGGACTATTGCCGGGATAGTATTAGGATTATTGATTTGCGCGACATTGAGCGGGTGCCTTGGGCCAGAAGAAGAGAAGATTAGAATCGCTTTCAAGACTCAGGATGACTATGACAATCCGGACGCGAATCCTCAGAGGCTAGCCGACTTCATCACAAAGCAGACTGGCATGGAAGTCGAGATTTATCCTATCTCCAGCGATCTGGCCGCTATAGAGGCCCTCAGATTCGGCCACGCCGATATCGCCATCCTTGATGGTGGCTCAGCTTGGCTGGCATGGCAGCAGCATGGTTTCGAAGCAATCCTCGCTGACCAGAAGTCCGACGGCTCGAACTATTACACAGCCTCTGCTTGGGTACTCGATAGTAGCGATATACGGACATTAGAGGATCTCGAAGGAAGAGATTCGTGCCACACCGGCTGGCTCAAGTCAGCCGGGATGCTGATGCCGATGGGTTACATGATTGGACAGGGTATCGTAGAAGTCTCAGGTGATGAGGAAGACATAGACAGCCTGAGGACTACCATAGAGAATCACTTCGGCAACGCCTCAATTCCAGCCAGCGGTGATGTCTACTATGGGTACGGAGGGGCGTTCCGCTGCATGACTGAAGGCCACGGCAACGTTGCATTCGCCAAGACCACATCCTACGAGGACCACTGCGAAGGTAACGACTGGTGCTTGGGTCAATCCGAGTATCGGATGCTGGAACCAACCTTTGGACAGGTCCCAAGTCACTCTGTGATGGTAAACGGAGATTCATATGGTAGCGAGAAGACAGAGTCGATTACCATGGCCTTCCTAGCGTTGAATCTTGATGTGGAAGGCCAGTCCATTCTCGAATCGGTACTGGGGACTCCCAGAATCTCAGAAGTAGATACGGAAAGCCATCTCGGCTCGTACAGCGCTGCCATCAGCAGCATCCCGGGAATAGCCGCTTACCTCGAGGACAAGTATGGAGATTAGTGAGGTCGCGTGTCGGAGCAGATTCTCTCAATCAGTTCTGCGGATATCGGATTCAACGATGCAGAATCTCTGATAGAAAGTGTCGAACTCAGTGTAGACGAAGGTGAGATAGTTGGCTTGACAGGAAGGTCAGGAATAGGCAAGACCACTCTAATCCGCACCTGCGCAGGTCTGATACCAAATCTTTCCGGAATCATCAGGTTTGCCGGAGAATCATTGGATAGCAAGACCTGCGGAGATATAGGCCTGATACCGCAGAGACTGGGTCTGATTCAGCATCAGACCGTCGGGTACAACGTGCTTATGGGAGCACTGCCAAGAGCGAAGTGGTACCAATCTGTCTTCTCTCTGCCATCCGCTGAGATGAGAGAAGCTACTCGCAAAGCAGTTGAAGTGGTGGGATTGCAGGATAAGATTCTGACTTCCGTAAACTCACTATCCGGGGGCCAGCAGAGACGCGTCGCAATAGCGAGAGCCATGGTACAGAATCCGAGACTGTTGCTAGCCGACGAGTGTCTAGGCGAATTAGACGCAGAGACGGTCAAAGACATCATCAATCTGCTGAGGAATCTGGCCGATAGTGGGACCTCCATTCTCATCGTCGACCACAATCCAGTTCGAGCGAAGACATTCTGCAATCGCGTTATGCAACTAAGGGGCAAGAGACTGGTCGAACTGGGTGATGATGAGCAGGATACTACGCCCGCTCTCCCTGTCCTGAGGAGGCCTGAGAATGAGTGACACACCAAGAGTAGTCCAGATCTTCCTCAAGCGACCCATGATTAGGGTGACATTGGTCGTGCTAATCTTGTCTGCCCTGATCACTTCTCACTTGCAGATTACACTGTCCAGACTGGGCGATGCCTCCTCCAACCTGAAGGTGATATCCCAAGAGGCGTGGCCCCCTGACTTCTCCGTTCTGACCGACAGGGCATCATGGGTCTACCCTCCCTGTGATTTTCAGACTGATTGGATGTGCAGCCCGGCTGTCGTTGGGATGACTCAGACTCTCGAGATTGCATTCCTTGCCACAGTCCTAGGAATGATTCTATCCCTGCCTCTGGCGGCCGCAGCAGCGACTAATCTGGCACCTCCGATACTGGCCCAGTCAATCAGGCAACTGCTGGCCGCCCTTAGGGTGCTACCATCCTTGATTTGGGCCCTAATTTTCGTGATACTGGTGGGAATAGGCCCTCTTGCTGGCGTCCTGGCTATGACGATGTATTCGGTTGGGTATCTAGGGAAGTTACAGTACGAGGCCTTGGAAGGAGTCAGCCGCGAACCACTGGAGGTGGCGCGTACCATGGGCCTGCCTCGATGGCAGGTGGCCCGGTTCTTCGCCATTCCAGAGGCTGCCAACTCGTTGCTAAGCCAGATGCTGTTCATGTTCGAGTACAATGTAAGGCACGGTTCAGTAGTTGGGCTTGTCGGTGCGGGAGGGATTGGCTGGTACATGCAGTACTACTTGGAACCGTTCAAGCTCTACGACAGGGTACTTGCACTGATTATCGTGATGTACGTCGTTGTGATTGTAATCGATCAGGTCTCCCTTAGAGTAAGAAGCCGATTCATTGACGATGAGCCGATGAGGCCGAGGTGGAAACAGGTCTTCCTGCCTTGGACCGACGGTTAATCCAGATATTCCTACGAAGAGTCGTCAGCCGTGATTCTAATCGCACCCTCATCATAGTAGATGTGAATGTTGTCACGAACCTTTGCAGTCAGGGAGGCCAGCGCCTCGTAGACTTCTTTTTCTCCGACTTTGAACGCATCAGCGGCGCGCTTTGTGGACCAGGGGACCTCGACGAAGTCAGAGGCTGAAATCCACTTCAATAGACGCAATTCGAACTCGGTGAGGTCCTCAAACGCCATTTGCTTCAGCCCTCGAGAGTGCAAAGAGGCAATCAATGCTTGCCGAAATCAGCCCTGATATGAGTCGACCATTGCACGAACGGCTTCTTCCACTGACAAGTCACCATCCAGAAGCCCCTCTAGGGCAGCGATGAATGGAACTTCGATTTCCATTCTACGCGCTCTGTTGTTGAACATCCTACATGCACGAACTCCTTCAGCGACCATATGCATCTCACCCTGTGAATCCTCTAGTGAGAGCCCCGAACCCAACTTCTCACCCAAAGTTCGATTTCTACTGCGTGGACTGGTGGAGGTCACGTACAGGTCACCGATTCCGGCGGGACCAAATGCTGTACTGGACTCTGCCCCCATCGCTTCGAGTAACATTATCCCCTCGCTGAATCCAGATAGAACTAGAGCGGCCTTGAGATTATCTCCTCCTTCGGGATGTAGGCCATCAACAAGTCCGCAAGCAAGCGCTACTGTGTTCTTGAACGCGCCCCAGAGCTCTGCGCCCATTGGGTCATCAGCGGCCTTGAGAATCAGATTGCTAGTAGACAAACGCTCTGCAATTCTGTCTGCTACACTACGGTCGTGACATGCCACTAGAGCAGTAGTCATTACACCTCGAGCAACCTCAGGTGCAATTGTCGGCCCAGTCATTACGACGACTGGATTTGATTTACCAGCATCTTGCAAACGCCTCTCGATAGCATCCGAGATCATTCCCGAACCACCTTCTTCAGAAGGAGCGAGACCCTTGGCCAAATCGATTAGCACGTGAGAGGGCCTGAGGTGAGGAATCAAGTCGCTGACAACGGATAGAATCACTCCACTCGGCAATGCGAGCACAATTATTTCACATTCCGAGGTAATATCGGAGAGTTCCATGGTAGCCTGCATCTTTGGAATAGGATAGCCAGGCAGATACTTACTGTTCTCGCCGTTGGTCATCATGGCTTCATAGACTTCCTGCTCAACAGTCCAACCAAGCACATTGTGACCATCTTCGCACCAGGCGTATCCGAGGGCTGTGCCCAAGTTGCCAAGACCAACCACTCCTATCCGTGCCATGTAGGCAAAGGGCCCGACCTGCCCGTTATGACCCTATGGGGGGGTGACCAACCGAGGCGTTGCCTTATTGATGTAAAATCCCCCGCGCGGTAAAGAGCAGGGGTACCCGAGTGGTCAAAGGGGCTGGGTTTAGGTCCCAGTGCGTAGTGCTTGGCAGGTTCGAATCCTGCCCCCTGCACCAAAAAACCACATACGCTGCATTGAAGTCAGATTTAGCAGGTGGTAACCCAAGCAGGGGTACCCGAGTG
>PBWO01000013.1 GCA_002727275.1 Methanobacteriota archaeon | reverse complement strand
CCCAAGCAATTAGGCCGGCCCTGTAGACCATTATCATGGCTCCAAGAATTAGGAAAGTGAGACACGCAGCTAGGATTCCTATTCCGGGTAAATCCAACCCTACTTCAAACATCCATGTCACACCACCAAGGACGAGTCCTTCCATAGCAGCGTAGCTACAGATTAGGAATGGACTGGAAGAGCCTGAAAAAATGATCACCAGGGCGAGGATGAATCCTACAATCGCTCCGATAAGGGCAAGGAGTGCAGATTCTGGCATGGAGAAGGCTGTCAATATGGCTGTAGCCGCGGTTATGAGAAGTAGTATCCCTGTCTTCTCTGTGACTCCTTCGATGGTCATCATGTTGGACTCGTAGTCCTCCCACCAAGATACGTCTTTGTATCCTGATTTTGAAAAGGTCGAGTCAGATAAGGCGGGGTTTCCTGAGCGGTACATCTGCATCACTGAGAAGGTGGTCCTTCTCAAGGCTTAGCCCGGAAATCAATCACAAGAGGTCTTTGAGATGTTGGCCTGTGTAACTCAAAGGAGACTCTGCAACCAAAGAAGGGGGGCCCTCTGCGACGACCAAACCTCCTCTCTCACCGCCTTCTGGCCCTAGATCAAGGACCCAATCAGCGCACTTGATCACATCCATATGGTGCTCGATGACGACCACGGTGTGACCGTTTCTTCGTAGCCTAAGAAGAACCTCAATGAGTTGGTCGACATCGGCCAGAGAAAGGCCGGTGGTCGGTTCTTCGAGGATGTACAAAGTGTGCTTTCTTGCAGGTTTGTGTAGTTGGGTCGCAAGTTTGACTCTCTGGGCTTCGCCACCAGAGAGTGTGGTGGCTGGTTGGCCCAGTCTGATGTAACCCAGCCCGACATCCTGTATTGTAGAGACTATTCGATAGATTGAGCGTTGGTTGGCAAAGAATTCACATGCCTCATCGATGTTCATCTCGAGGACATCGTGGATGGTCTTGCCGCGCCATTCGACTTCGAGTGTCTCTCGTGTGTATCGCTTGCCCTTGCAGACATCACACACTACCCAGACATCGGGCAGGAAGTTCATCTCTAGTTTTGTCGAGCCGGCCCCCTTGCAAGCTTCGCATCTGCCTCCTCTGACATTGAAAGAAAATTGGCCGGCCTCGTATCCTCTCTCTTTGGAGAGGGGGGTACTTGCGAACAATTCCCTAATTGGTGTGAAAGTTCCAGTGTATGTAGCGGGGTTAGATCGTGGAGTTCTTCCAATTGGAGATTGGTCGATTACAATGGTTTTGTGGATATGTTCGATACCTTCTATCTTGTCGTGTCTTCCAGGTGTTGTGTCAGCCCCATGCAATTCTCTGAGCAAGGATGGTGCGATTGTTGAAGTTACTAGGGATGATTTACCAGAGCCTGAGACACCGGTTACAGCAACCATACATCCCAAAGGAATGCTGACATCTATGTCTTGCAGGTTGTTCTGTCGCGCGCCCGTGATTGTAAGCCATCGTTCGGGGTCGGGTTCCGCTCTATCTTCTGGCAATGCGATTTCTTTCCGACCGGACAGGTATGCTCCTGTGATGCTTTTCTTGTTGGCTAGAAGTTTGTCTAGGCTCCCATTAACGACTATTCTTCCTCCCTCTTTCCCGGCTCCCGGACCGATATCAACTAGCCAATCGGCTTGACGCAGGGTGGCCTCGTCATGCTCCACCACGAGAAGTGTATTACCAAGGGATGTCAGCTCCCTCAGAGTCTCGAGGAGTCGGCCGTTATCTCTTGGGTGAAGGCCAATGCTGGGCTCATCTAACACATACATCACACCTGTTAGACGGGTGCCGATCTGCGTGGCGAGCCGGATTCTCTGAGATTCCCCTCCAGAGAGGGTGTTGGCTCGGCGATCCAAGGTGAGATAGTCAAGACCAACTAGGGCTAGGAAGCGGAGCCTCGATTCGATTTCCTTGATTATCTCTCGAGAAATGTANAGGGTTCTCTCGTCCAACTCCTGTGCCTTCGTTACCGTCTCACTATCTGGCTCGTCTCTGTCCAATCTATCCCATGTGTCATCCAACGCGCCCAGNCGCCAGTGCTGTACNGCCGCTAGGGCTTCTAAGACACTNCAGAATGAAAATTCGGGCAAGGATATGCCCCCGACAGTGACCATACTGACTGCTCGATTTAGTTTCCTTCCACCACAATCGGTGCATGGCTCATCAGTCATGTAGGAGGTTAGTCTCGACCTAGTGCGATTGGAACTNGTGTCAGTGTATGTCCTTCTCAGTCGTGCGAATGCCCCTTCCCATGGCCGCACCATTCGATAGGAGGATCCTTTTTGTGATACGAAATTGAAGTTGATCTCGGTACTACCTGAGCCGTGTAGTAGAATGTCTTGAGCGTCCTCATCTAGCTCCCCGAACGGAATGTCGACGGCGATTCCATAATGCTCGCATGTTTGGGTCATCTGGCTGCGGTACCAACCTGACATCATCGATCTGCGGAACGGTCTGATGCACCCCTCCTCAACCGTTGCCAACCTGTCTATTACTAAATCAGGAGAGAAGTTTCTTTGGACGCCGAGCCCTTGACAGGATGGGCATGCNCCGAGAGGGTTGTTGAAGGAGAAGACTCGTGGACTCATCTCAGGTAGGAACGCGCCGTGCTCGGGGCACGCGAACTCTTCAGAGTAGGCGGTCGTGTCGCCTTCCTTGGTCTGGAATCTCATCTCGTCCGGATCGTCGGACTTCTTTGGTTTGGGGGCCTTGAGGCTCTCTATTGCCACAGCACCTGCTCCCAGACGAAGTCCGGCCTCTACCGCTTCGGTCAACCGCTGTCGGTTGGCCCGGTCCAAGCGTAATCGGTCAACTCTGACGTCAATGTCGTGTCGTAGATTCTTCTCGAGTTCGGGTGGGTTCTCGAAATCCTCTTCCCTGCCGTTGATTTTGCCTTGCAGGTAGCCCTGCTCAACTAGGGCCCTGAATAAATCTGCATGTGTGCCCTTACGGTTTCTGACTGCTGGACTCCAAATTGCCAATGCATGGCCTTCGAATCTCCATAGAACATCGTCGACTATTTCCTGGACGGTTCGGCGGGCTACCTGCTTGCCGCAATCNGGNCAGTGTGGNAGGCCCACTCTGGCCCAGAGAAGTCTCAGATAATCCATGATTTCAGTGACGGTTGCAACCGTTGATCTTGGGTTGTGGCTACCTTGCTTTTGGTCGATGCTTATGGCGGGAGATAGNCCTTCNATACTATCACAATCNGGCTTTTTCATCTGGCCGAGGAATTGTCTNGCGTACGAGCTAAGGCTCTCGATATAGCGGCGTTGGCCTTCAGCGTATAGAGTGTCGAAGGCTAGACTCGACTTACCCGAGCCGGAAACACCTGAGAGAACGACGAATTTACCGCGAGGAATCTTGACATCGATGTTCTGGAGGTTGTGGGTCCTAGCACCCTTTACCTCTATCCATCCATCCTTGGATGTGCCGTTCTTCAGTCGCTTGGCCATATCTCGACTTCCCTAGGGAAGCATGCGTGCGCGAGGATGTCCTTGAATTCATGTATTTGAGAATGGTAGTTTACACCAGAGGACATCGCGGGTCAGGTCTCTTCCTGACTGTCCAGGTAGTCGGCCTTCCCTCTCTTCAGGGCCCTTGACTTGGTCCAGTGATCATAGAATCCCCATACAGCACCAAGTATCGCGGCGCCAATGAGGAATTGTGGGGTCCAAACCAAGATTACGCCAATGCCGACCCAAGCGAATGGGTTTCCTCGGAACGCCCTGCGAAATTCGAAGTTGGATATCCTCGATATGAATATGAGTGCGTCGGCGATTGTGAGGGCGAGGGGCGCGACGAGGCATAACACGACTACCACAACTGCCCCTCCCACAGTATCCCAAAAACGGGCAGAGATGCTGGGATCGAACATCTCCGTGGTCACCTCTCCTCCAAGGGAGGTCACCGTGTAGATCTGCTCGGCGCTGAGTGACTTTCCAGAGGCCTCGGCATTTGCTAGGGCTTCCTTCATCTGCTCCTCGGGAGTGGCATCTGGGAGTGCGTCGTCCCACCATCCATCTTCTTTCTGGACCTCGTCCCAGTCGGTCACCTCCTGGACCTCTTCAGGGATTTCTGGGTCAGGGGTATCCTCGGCTATCTGTTGCTCGGCCGGTGGTTCCTCGGCTATCTGTTGCTCGGCCGGTGGTTCCTCGTCTGCTGCTCTAGCTCCTTCGCGCATCCTCGCATCCCTCTCGGAGCCGGTCTCCGGGCGGGGCGGGGCGTCTTTCCTGGGCCCTGCGTCAGGGTAGAGCTTTCTGTGGGCCCTGCAGTAGTAGAGCCGGTTGTATGCGACCCTGCGGCACGTCTTGCCATTTGGCTCGACGTGCATGCAGTTGATTGGGTCCACGCCGGCCAGTCCGCTGAAGCATTGACTAACCTTTCCCCGGCATCAGGCCTTGGCCACTACCTTCAGCTCGATCGCTATGTCCGTAGGGAGAGCGTTCACGGAGACCGTGGTCCTGGCTGGGAGTATCTCGGAAAAGTACTGGGCGTAGACCTCGTTGTAGCCCGGGAAGTCGCGGTCCATGTCCACGAGGAAAACTAGGATGTCCACCACGTCCTCGAGGCTCGATCCGTGGGCCTCCAGTATCACGCTTACGTTGTTGATCACCGAGTGGGTCTGGGCGCGAATGTCGTAGTCCAGAGCGTTGCCCTCGGAGTCCCTGATGGGGCCTCCCGGTATCTCGTTCGTGTCGGGCGTCCGGGGACCCATACCGCTGACGAAAAGCAGGCCTCCTGACTTGTACAGGTGAGGGTAGGCTCCGACGGCCGAAGGGCCCTCCTCCGTGATGAATGGCCCGTCGTCGCCCGTGACCTTCCTGAACGCCTTCTTTCCGGCGACGCCGCCGACCACCGCTCCCACGGGGCCGCCGACGGCGAGTCCCGCTGCCGTACCGAGAATCTCGGCGCCCTTCGCGAGGGCGCCTTCGCCGATATCGGCTATCTCCTCGACTATCTCGTAGCCGTCTTCCTCCTCTTCTGGGTGGTTGTCTCGGGGCATCATATCGACCCCCTGTCTAGCACGTTGCGGTCGCCGTGGTAGTACTCTACGTCGTCCTCGTCGAACTCCTTGTCGCCGATTGACCCTGATGATGGGGTTAGCTGGATGACCGCGCCTCCTGCGCCGTGGAGGGCCTCGTACGCGAGGACCTCGCCGTCGTAGTTGTTGTGCTGGCCCATCGTGGATGCCATCCACCATGCCGGCTTGTAGGCCACGACCTTGCTTACCCTGAC